>JBEQAC010000093.1:0-11757 GCA_041640535.1 Bacillaceae bacterium | reverse complement strand
TTCTTATGGCGTCTAACATAGCTTTGGCTTAGTGCATGTTTTCCTTCGCTTGCTTTCGTGATGATTCCTTGAATTTCGTTGGAACAATCAGGCCACAGATCATTTAAATTCTTGCCAACGACCTCGAATGCACTCCATCCGTACGTGGTTTCAAATCCAGGGTTGACTTGCAAGATGGTTCCTTTTAAATCAAAAATACTAACACTATCAGGGATATGTTTAAATACCGCTTCTAGTAATCCTTGAGTATCTCGTAACTCCTTTTCCATAGATGACTTTATTTGAAAAGTAAGTTCTATTTTAGAAAAATAATAGTATTTAAAAATATAGACAAACCCGAGCGCTTTAAAAATGTGTGCAAAAATGATGTTAATATCCGTGCTACTGGTATACCACATAATAATCACTTCACTTATGATAAAAAGGCAAAAGGCCATAAATAAGTCTAGTTCAGAAGAGTCATGTGAACGTTTATACCGATTTAAAATGACGCAAATAATCATGACATATAAAAAGATCACCAAAAATTCGATGCTGTTTTTTAACAGGTTTGGGCTGCTGTTATCCGCAACCGTTGGAAGCATGGGTTCAAACATAAAAATAAAGAAGGTGATTCCTAGTACAAAGAACGCTGTCCCGAGGCTAACCCATTTTCTTGGTAAGGTTGCCAGTGCTTGATCATCTTTTTTAAGAAGGAAAAGTAAAGCTGCACCGGTAATTATTCGGGCAAATAGCCAAAACCATACTGTTTTTTCTAAGGAGTTTGCTGTAAAAAATTCCGGCATCCCTATATAGGAAAACGTATGAAGCAAATCAAAAAATCCGACTGCGAAAAAGATGGCAGGTACCCATAAGAAGGTATATGATTTTGTATCATTATATGCCAGGTAGCCGTAAGTGCAAATGGAGAACGAAACAAAGATACTAAACAACTCTAGAAGTGTATGAATGGCATGAAAGTTCTCACCATGATAATGTTCGTGCAATGGGTCATCATATAGATTGAAAAGGATGATAAAAATCAATGAAGTTGCTAAAATAGCGATTATTTTTGAAAGAGATAGAAGTTTTGAATTTGCGTACATAAAAGCTCACCCTATGATTCAGTTTTTCTATTATTGTGGTATGCAGGCGATTGTCCATTATATAACTTTGGGAGTATCTGACTAGTACGAAAATAATAGAGCGTATGTTTAAAAATTCGACAAAATGTTTAAATTACCTCTTAAAGAAAGGGAGGAAAAAATTTATTTTTTTTCGTGAACGATTATTGGGTTCTAATCGTATTATCTTTGAAACGTATGAAAAGGGGAGATTTATATGGAAGAAATGGCGATGATTAACTGGGAATTGTTACTGCCTATTATCCTGATTCAATTCGTGCTAATGGTGATTGCGCTTATTGATATTTTTAAAGCAAAAGAGACGAGAGGTCCAAAAGGATTATGGATCGTGATTGTCATTGTGGTCAACTTCTTTGGACCAATTGCCTATTTTATCTTTGGAAGGAAGAAGTAAGATGGAGAAGCTTATTACAGTTGAAGGTCTCTCTAAAAGATATGGTAAAGACGTGGCTGTGGATGATCTTTCCTTTCAAATTCAAAAGGGGAGCTGTACGGCACTATTAGGTCCGAATGGGGCGGGAAAAACTACGACATTAAAGATGCTAGCGGGACTACTTTCGCCTTCAAGTGGGAAAATTGAGTTTGAAGAAATGAGTGAGGGTGATTTAAGAAAGTATATTGGGTATTTACCACAATACCCAGTTTTTTATAATTGGATGTCGGCAAGTGAATTTCTTACTTATGTGGCAAGGCTTGCATTTTTATCTAAAAAAGAAGCGGTGGTTCGTACGAATGAATTGTTGGAATTAGTAGGATTAGAGGATGCTAGAGATCGAAGGATTGGTAATTTTTCAGGTGGAATGAAGCAACGACTTGGGATTGCTCAAGCGATGATTCATTCACCAAAGCTTGTGATGCTGGATGAGCCAGTTTCTGCGTTAGACCCAGTTGGAAGACGCGATGTCATTGATATGCTTGAAGAGCTAAAAAAGCAAACGACGATTCTATTTTCAACCCATGTACTAAGTGATGCTGAAGAAGTTTGTGATGATATTTTAATTATTCGTGGAGGGAAAATGGCCCTTTCAGGATCATTGCAGGAACTGCGTGAGAGATATCAAAAGGATGTCATCACCGTGCAGGTGAAAGGTGATGGCGGGGCGTGGGTGAAGAAGCTAGAGTCGTATGATTGGGTGTTGGATGTAACGCTTGAAGGCGGTTTGATGACATTGGTGGTGGATGAGGTTGAGAGTGCGCGAGAGAAGATTCTTCGTGAAATCGTGGACTTGAGCATACCAGTGGTCTCCTTTTCCGTGGGTCAGTCTAGCTTAGAAGAGTTGTTTATGAAGGTGGTTAGGGCATGAGTCAGTGGATGATTTTATTTAGAAAAGAATGGCTTGAGATGGCAAGGAATTATAAACTTGTCTGGATACCGCTCGTGTTTATCGCTTTAGGAATCATGCAGCCGGTAACTAGTTACTTTTTACCGGATATATTGAAGAATGCGGGTGATTTGCCAGAGGGTTCTGTCATTGAAATACCTTTGCCTACTAGTGGGGAAGTGATGGTGCAAACGCTTGGGCAAATCAGTCAATTGGGTGTGTTAGTACTGGCCTTGGCCTTTATGGGGATTGTCTCAAGTGAAAGAAAAAGTGGGGTATTGGATTTAGTTCTTGTTAAACCTGTGTCGCTTCCTCATTTTGTGACGTCGAAATGGTTAAGCGCTGTGATCGTGGCTGTTGTTTCGTTTTTTTTAGGGATGCTGGCGGCCTATTATTATACCACGAGACTAATTGGGGAATTAAGTTTTGGAGATTTCGTTCGTGGGAGCGTGACCTATAGTTTATGGTTAGTGTTTCTTGTCACGGTTGTGATGTTCTTAAGTTCGTTTTTAATGCAAAGTGGACTAGTGGCATTCTTAACGTTATTATTTGCGATTCTCCTAAGCGCAGCAACATCATTAGCACCAAGGTGGATGGAATGGAGTCCTGCCAGACTCACCACCCATGCAAGTGCGTTCATGGTCTCAGGAGAAGCAGCTGATAAATTCATCCTAACATTAACCATCACAACCTTCATGATTGTCATCTTACTACTTAGCTCCATCCAACTCTTTAAACAAAGCAGAACGTAAAAGCATGGTGCCAGGCACCGGGACTGGGACAAAGGCGGTCCCACTTTGGGTGCCAGGCACCGCAATCGGGACAGAAGTGGTCCCACTTTGGGTGCCAGGCACCGCAATCGGGACAGAAGTGGTCCCACTTTGGGTGCCAGGCACCGCAACCGGGACAGAAGTGGTCCCACTTTGGGTGCCAGGCCGCAACCGGGACAGAATGATACATATTTTGATTCCTGTTTTTAGTGATATTTATCAAGTTTGTGGAATCAGACCTCACCTCGGTTGTCAGAGCACCACAACTGGAACAAAACGCTCCCAATTGGGATCCCGAGCACTAGGGATAATTTATGGAAAATTGCTAGTTCGCTGATAAAAGTTTCGAATTCGCCGATAAATTTCGTTTTTCGCTGATAAATTTAAAGTTTCGCTGATAAAAAATCGAAATTCGCTGATAAAACAATTTCAAAACTTTATTTATACCTCACGGGGTAAAAAAATAAATGCTTATTTTATGAATTAATCTAATAATATTGATAAAAAATTAATATTATTAGGGTCTTAGTATGAGATATTCCTTATTTCCACCTTTTGTAGTATGCCAGGCACCACAAGCGGGACAAAAACGCTCCCACCTCAGGTGCCAGGCACCGCAACCGGGACAAAAACGCTCCCACCTCAGGTGCCAGGCACCGCAACCGGGACAAAAACGCTCCCACCTCAGGTGCCAGGCACCGCAACCGGGACAAAAACGCTCCCACCTCGGGTGCCAGGCACCACAAGCGGGACAAAAGTGATCCAACCTCGGGTGCCAGGCACCGAAAAAAGGCACCGAAAAAGAGGCACCGAAAAATCCCAAAAGTTATAGCTTTAACCCCGTTCTACTTTTAAATCTTCGTAATAAGATATGGCTTTCAACCCTCGTAATTCCTTCTAGGCTGTAGAGTTCTTCATTGATGAAGGTTTCGAGTTTAGCAAAGTCTTCGACAAGCACGTGCATATGTAGGGTGCTGGGACCTGTCATTTGGTAACAGCTTGCAACTGTCGGATTATTGGCTAAGGCTTCTGCTACTTGGACGAGGGATGCGGGCTCACAGTCTACCTCGAAAAACGCAGATACGGCTTTTCCTACCTTTTCGGAATTAATCACCACTGAAAATTTCTCAATGACCCCATTCTCCATTAATTGATTCACTCTTTCACGAATCGATACCCTTGAAAGATTAAGTTCCTTCCCGATGTCCACATAGGACATTCTGCCGTTCTCAGAAAGCAACGAGAGAATTTTTCGATCAACATCATCAAGCTTCATTGCAATCACCACTCTTCTAAACAATCTATCGTACACCTATCTTATCTTAACTTGATAATTGGAATCAATTCCAAAATAAAAAGCACTTCCTATTTTATGGAATCAATTTCAAGATAAAAAAGCACTCAATATTATATGGAATCAATTCCTAATATAGGATTTCCCCACTCTATTACATGAAATAATACCTATAAAATCCAGTAAAATCCAGAAAAATAATTATACTAGTAAAAATATATAATTTTTTCGGAATATTTATAGATTTTTAAAAAAACCTGTATTATAATAAATTTCATGTTACGAAGTGGAATCAAAACAAGCGAAAAACTTCCGTATGGTAAACTAAACATACAAGTTTTTGGCAAAGTGAAGAATAATCCGATTCCGGAAATAATCAAGGGGGAAAAGAGAAAATGGGAAACAGAGCAAAAATACTATTGGTAATGCTTATTAGTGCTCTACTTTTACTAGCAGGATGCGGCTCCAATAATTCCTCTAGTTCAGAAGCAGAAAGCACAAAAACAGAAAGTACAACGACAGAAACTAGCAGTAGTGTAGATAAAACAACATTAGTAGTAGGGCTAGACGATGATCCACCGCAATTAGATCCACATTTTTCAACAGCGGCAGTAGATCGCCAAGTGTATCACAGCATTTATGACAAGTTGATTGATATTGACGAAGAGCTTAACTTCGTTCCAATGCTTGCAGAAAAATGGGACATCACAGAGGAAGGAACGGTGTATACGTTCCAATTAAGACAAGATGTAACCTTCCATGATGGAACTCCTTTCAATGCGGAAGCAGTAAAATTCAATTTTGAGCGCATGATGGATCCAAATGCAGGTTCTCCTCGTGCATCAGAACTAGCATCAGTTGAGACAGTTGAGGTAGTAGATGAGTACACATTAAAAGTAACGCTAAAAGAACCATTCGCACCATTTTTAGCAGCATTATCTGACCGTGCAGGAATGATGGTGTCACCAACGGCGGTTCAGGAGCAAGGAGAAAACTTTGCAAATTCACCAGTTGGTTCTGGTCCGTACAAATTTGCATCAAGAGTAAAACAAGACAAGATTGAGTTAGAAGGACATGCAGAATATTGGGGCGGAGAACCTAATTTTGAAAAAATCGTCTATCGTCCATACAGTGATGAAAACGTACGTTTAACGAACCTATTATCTGGTGATGTAGATATCATCAATAAAGTTCCACCAAAAGATATTGAAAAGCTTAAAGAAGATTCAAGCATTACAATGTCAGAAACAAGTGCACTAGGTTTCCAAGGTCTTTATTTAAATAATAAAAACGAACCTTTTAACAACAAAGCATTAAGACAAGCATTAGATTTAGTCATTGACCGTGACGCCATCATCAAGGTTGCTCTTCGTGACACAGCTGTACCGGCTGCAGGTGCGATTCCTCCAGGAACTTGGGCACATGATGAAAGCATTCCAGTAACGAAGCGCGATATTGAAAAAGCAAAACAAATTATGGCTGAAGCTGGGTTCCCAGATGGCTTTGAATTCACATTGAAATTAAATCCAAAACCAGTGGAAGAACAAATGGCTCAAATGATTCAATCCATGGCTGCAGAAGCTGGTATTAAGGTAAACCTTGAAATCGTTGAGTTTGGAAAAATGCTAGACGATATGGATAACTTTGAATTTGACGCTGTTCGTTTAGGCTGGAGTGGAAGAACCGACCCAGATGGAAACATTTATGCATTATTCCATACAAATGGTTCAATCAACTACGGATACTCAAATCCACAGATGGACGAGCTACTAGAGCAAGCACGTAAAGAAACAGACCAAACTGCACGTAAAGAAATTTACACAAAAGCACAAGAGTTAGGAAAAGAGGAAGCGCCGTATATTGCAATTTATCACGAGTTAGATTACAAGGCTTATAAAAATCATGTACAAGGCTACAGACATATTGCAGACCAAATGATGCGTTTCCATGAAGTTTCTTTTAAATAAGTAATCTTTCAAATCGGCTTGGAGACATACTTCCAAGCCGATTATTTAAAACATAGGCTGTTTTCTAAAAGATTGTTGTTTCCAAAACGATTTAGATGGGGCTCACTTGATTGGAACGGATGTGTGTGACTCCTGCGGGATCTGCAGGAAGGATGAGACCCCGCAGGCACGAGGAGGCTCATCACCTGCCCCGCGGAATGCACACACCTGGAGTGCAAATCAACATACCTTAGTTCACTAACAACAAACTTACGAAAAGAGCAAAACCATAAAAAAGGGGAGGGAAAGCAAATGGTTAAATTTTTAATTAGAAGACTAGGACTGATGGTTGTCATTTTATTTTTAGTCAGCATCATTGTATTTTCATTAGTCCATCTTACACCAGGGGACCCAGCAAGAATGATCTTAGGTCAAGAGGCAACAGAAGAAGCATTACATGCATTACGTGAAAAAATGGGTTTGAATGATCCTCTATATGTCCAATATTTGTCGTGGGTTTCGAATGTACTTCAAGGTGATTTTGGAAATTCGTTAAAGGACAATACACCGGTATTATCTGTTTTATTACAAAAATTACCTGTTACTCTTCAATTAACCGTGATGTCTTTCCTTATTGCATTACTCATTGCGATTCCAGCTGGGATCATTTCAGCTACAAGAAAAGGAACGTTTTGGGATTATTTTGGAACAACGTTTGCATTATCAGGTGTCTCCATCCCTCCGTTTTTCTTAGGAATTTTATTGATTTTTATCTTCGCGATTACCTTAGGATGGTTACCACCTTCAGGCTATGTAGAACCTTGGGTTGATTTTAAGAAAAGCATGACATTGATGATTTTACCTGCACTTGCAGTAGGGGTACGGTTAAGTGCAGAAATTACAAGGATGCTGCGCTCAAGTATGCTTGAGGTGCTTCAAGCAGATTATATCCGCACAGCTTATGCAAAAGGGGTACTAGAAAGAGGAGTCGTCATTGGACATGCCTTGAAAAACGCATTAATTCCGGTTGTAACTGTAAGTGGTTTACAGCTCGCGACGTTTTTAGGGGGAGCGGTTATTACGGAAACAATCTTTGCTGTTCCAGGGCTAGGACGATTAGTCATTGACGCGATTTTAACGAGAGATTTTCCGGTTGTTCAGGGTGCAGTCCTCTTTATGGCCATCGCGGTTGTAGTCGTAAACTTTTTAATCGATATTCTTTATTCAATTTTAGATCCACGTATTAAATTAACAGGGGGGCAATAATCATGGCAGTTGCAGCACAAACAGAACCAATCAAACCACAGCAACAACCACCTGTTGAAAGTCCAAAAAAACGAATGGTGAAGGAAATGTTTTCTCGTTTCTTTCAAAATAAATTAGCGGTGATCGGTGGCGCCTTTACCTTAATGCTGATTTTCATGGCAATCTTTGCACCATTGATTTCACCCTATGATCCAACAGAACAAAATTACGCGAAATTTCTACAAAGTCCTGGAGAAGAAAATGTATTAGGGACAGATGAACTTGGTCGAGATATTTTAAGTAGAATCATCTATGGAGCAAGAGTTTCTATGCAGGCAGGAATCATTTCAGTAGGAATTGCTTTATTAGTAGGAATTCCTGTTGGATTGTTCTCCGGATATTACCGTGGCGTACTTGACGAATATTTTGTTATGCGATTTACAGATGCATTACTTGCATTTCCACCGCTTGTACTTGCCCTATCATTAGCGGCTGTACTTGGAGCTGGATTGCAAAATGCGATGATTGCAATCGGAATTATTTTTACACCGAACTTTATCCGACTAATGCGTGCGGAAGTATTAAGTCAGCGTGAACGTGAATATGTAACAGCAGCAAAAGCGGCAGGAATTAGTGATGTTAAAATTATGTTCCGTCACATTTTCCCGAACTGCTTACCACCCATCTTGGTTCAGGCTACACTATCGATTGCAGCTGCGATTATCGCTGAAGCATCATTAAGTTACTTAGGGTTAGGAACACAACCACCGACACCAAGTTGGGGTGCCATGCTTTCAATGGGACAAGGGTATTTAGGTGATGCACCTTGGATTTCATTATTCCCTGGCTTGTTTATTTTCCTAACAGTACTATCTATCAATCTATTTGGTGATGGATTGCGAGATGCGTTAGATCCGAAACTTAAATAGGAAGGAATGAATGAAATGGTAGAATTTAATACATTTTCGATCACAGCAAGATGTAAGAAAACTGGAATGTTGGGTGTGGCTGTATCGACTGCAAGGCCTGCCGTTGGTTCATTAGTTCCTTATGTGAAGTTAGGAGTAGGAGCAATTGCGACTCAGGCTCTCGTCAATCCTTACTATGGGATTGATGGCATCCAATTTTTATCATTGGGCCAATCAGCGGGTGAAGTCATTGAACAATTATTAGCTGGGGACCCGGATCGGGAACGAAGACAAGTCGCGATTGTCGATCGAAATGGCAATACGGCTGCATTTACAGGTAAGGAAACTGTTCCGTGGCAGGGACATCTAATGGGCTCACAATTCGTAGTAGCAGGAAATATGCTCACTGGTCCTGAAACCTTACAAGCCATGCGGGATACGTACAATGCTTTAGAAAATGAGAGTTTACCAGAAAGATTACTAGCAACGTTAAAAAGTGGACAGGAAGCAGGGGGAGATAAGCGTGGGAAGCAATCGGCAGCACTTTATGTCATCCATGATGCGGAGTACCCATTCGTCGATATTCGTGTCGATGACCATGAAGACCCTGTTTCTGAATTAATACGAGTCTATGAGGTTTGTCAGAGGGACCTATTTCCATACACGAAGAATCTTGTAAAAAGAAAGGAGGGGCAAAGAGTATGACACAACCATTATTAGAAGTGAATGATTTAAGAGTAAGTTTTAAAACGAAGAAAAAGACAACGAATATCGTCGCTGGACTTTCGTTTATTGTTGAAAAGGGAAAAACCCTTTGTATCGTTGGGGAATCAGGTTGTGGGAAAAGTATGACCTCCCTTTCTGTTATGGGATTACTACCAAAGACAGGTGAGGTAACTGGAGAGATTTTACTGAAAGGTGAAAATCTAGCAGGTAAAAGTATGAAGCAAATGAGTAAAATTCGCGGAAATCAGATTTCAATGATTTTCCAGGAGCCAATGACTTCGTTGAATCCGGTCCAAACGGTTGGAAAACAAATTGCCGAAACGATTATCCTCCATCAGAAGTTGAATAAAAAGGACGCGCGTGAAAAAGCGATTGATATGCTTCGACTTGTTGGGATTCCATCTCCTGAAAAACGAATTGATGCCTATCCTCATGAATTGAGTGGGGGAATGCGTCAACGTGTCATGATTGCGATCGCGTTAAGCTGTAATCCAGAGTTATTAATCGCGGATGAGCCAACAACGGCTCTGGATGTGACGATTCAAGCACAAATCCTCGATTTAATGAAGAAACTTCAAGACGAGCTTGAAATGGGCATCATCATGATTACTCATGATTTAGCCGTTGTTTCTGAGATGGCAGATTCCGTGCTTGTGATGTACGCTGGAAAAGCAGTGGAATATGGGAGCAGAAAGTCGATTTTTGAAAATCCACTTCATCCATATACACAAGGATTACTACAATGTATCCCTGATGTAGATGAAGAGGAGGAGCGTGATGAGCTTTTTGTGATTAAAGGTTCGGTTCCGTCCCCTGATAACATGCCAGTAGGCTGCAGGTTCGTGGATCGCTGTCCATATGCGCAAAGCTTGTGTCGTGAAAAAGCCCCTTCACTTGACGTCGTTGAAGGGCCACATTCAGTAAGCTGTTGGAAATACACAGATGAATGGATTAAAGAAAGGGAAGGTGAACTCTATGAGTCTGCAACTAGAGAAATCGCAGCAACAAAATCTTCTTGAGATTCAAGATTTAACAAAGCACTTTCCTGTAGGTGATCACGGTATTTTTAGTAAAGAAAAACAGTTTGTGAAAGCACTCGATGGAATTTCGTTCTCGTTGAAAAAAGGAGAAACATTAGGGATTGTTGGAGAATCTGGTTGTGGAAAATCCACCATGGGCCGTGCGATTCTCCGCCTTCATGAACCAAGCTCGGGTAAAATCATTTATGAAGGAAAAGATATTACCAATGTTTCCAAACGGGAAATGCGGGATAAACGCAAGGATTTACAAATCATTTTCCAGGATCCGTATGGTTCATTAAATCCAAGAATGACCGTGGGTGCGATGCTGTCTGAAATTGTGGAAACACATAAAATCGTTCCAAAAAATGAAGTGTATGAGTATGTTTGCAAAACATTAGTCGAAGTAGGCTTATCCGATCAGCATTTTTATCGTTTCCCACATGAATTTTCAGGTGGACAACGACAAAGGGTCAGTATTGCAAGAGCGCTTTGTGTAAATCCAAAATTAATTGTTTGTGATGAAGCGGTGTCAGCACTGGATGTATCCGTTCAATCACAAATCCTTAATTTATTGCAACGGTTAAAGGCAGAGCATCAATTAACTTATCTTTTCATCTCTCATGATTTAAGCGTGGTTAAGCATGTGAGTGACAGAGTAGCGGTCATGTACTTAGGGAAAATGGTCGAGTTGGCGGATAAAAAGGATTTCTACAACAATCCGCTTCATCCATATACAAGAGCGCTGTTATCCGCCATTCCTTCTACCAAAGCGGAAAAGAAAAGGGAAAGAGTCATCCTAAAAGGCGACGTACCAAGCCCAATCAACGTGCCAACGGGCTGCCGTTTCCATACAAGATGTCCACTTGCCACGGATCTATGTAAGACTGTAGAGCCGGAGTTTAACGAAGTAACTAAAAACCACTTCGTTGCTTGCCACCATGTATAGAAAATAAGGAAAAGTCCTTACCAGTGGTAAGGACATTTTATTTCGTTGCTCATATAGGGACCATTTCTGTCCCAGTTGCGGTGCCAGGCACCGGCTGTAGGACGTTTTATGTCCCGGTTGTGGTGCCAGGCACCCGAAGTGGCAAAGGGTTACGGTACTTAGAAAACTAACTAAAAAAGGTGGGGAAAAGGGAAATCTCGCACTTTGATCTATTAATATTAACTTTTTAATACTGGATTAATTCAAAAAATAACGTTGGTAAGCATTAATGTTTGTACCTTGTGGGGTATAAATGAGGTTTGAAAATGTTTTATCAGCGATTACCGATTTTTTATCGGCGAAAATTGAATTTTATCAGCGAAAAGCGAAATATATCGACGAATTCGAAATTTTTATCAGCGAACTTGCAATTTTCCATAAATTATACCTGGTGCTCCGGAACCTATGCGGGACT
>JBEQAC010000092.1:0-11878 GCA_041640535.1 Bacillaceae bacterium | reverse complement strand
CGCAATTAGGGTATTATTGTGAATTCAGCCCCTCGATACAATCCAAATCCAAAAAGAAGGATCTTATACATCAATATGGAAATGGAATTTTATCTCGTTATCCCATCAAATCTACGAATCAATATAGGTTTAATTTAATAAAAGGGATGACTGAAACTCGATCATTATTAGAAGCAATGATTGAAATTGAAGATAAAAAGTTACAGACATTTGTCACCCATTTAAGTCTGAATCCAATTCTACACAAAACACAAACTAATTTTATCATCAACAACACTGATAAACCAGCTGTGATCCTTGGGGATTGGAATATGAAACCTAACTCGAAAAAATGGGGGTTGATGTCGAATCAGTATAGAGATGTTTGGGACGAAGTAGGGAATGGTGCGGGATTCACCTATCCTTCTACCAAACCGAGAATTCGACTAGATTACATCTTTGTGACCGATAATATTACAATCATTGATGCAACTGTATTATACACAGAGGCTTCTGATCATTTACCATTGGTGTCTACTTTGTTCATCTGATTTTATGTTACTGGTTTAAAGTTTTTACTTTGTCCTGAAGCCTTTGCTACTTTTTCCACCTGTTTGTTAATGTAATCCTTGTCCAAGGATAAAAGACTTTTGTTATCGACACCTTCAATGATGTACTCAGTAAATTGCCAAATAATGTCCTTGATATTTTTTGCATTACTTTCTGCAATTAGTGCTAATGCTTGAAGTCCAGCAGCTAATACAGAAATATCATCAAAACCATTTTGGCGAATTTGAAAAAAACATTGATAGAGATAATCCGAAAATTCAGGTTTTCGATAAATCACTCTTAAATTACGTTGTTTGTCATTATGATAGGATTTAGGCAAATGCTTTTTCCCTAATTTTGTTAGGATTTTTCCCAAACTATCAATACAATTGATTGCGGTATTCGGGTCATTAATACCAGAGGATAGCGCTCGTAAGGCAATTTCTACAATTTTTGTCAACGCAGACTCAAGGTCATCAACTGCCGCTTGTTCGGTACCAATTGTCACAAACTTGGTATAATCTCCTTCAACATGATGGGGGTTTAAAGTCCACAATGAAAAAAGAGGAGTGTCTTGGTCTACGTATTCATTTACATTTTTTTCTATTCTAATAATGCAATCATCTTGTGTTGCTTGTTCAACAATTCCGTCAACATTAATATATTGAATGTATCCTGCCTTTCCTAATGTAATCTCTCGAGGAGTGATATGTTTAATTTCATCACTTTCCCAGTCCTCCCATGGTGCATCCTCCTGTATATCCTTTACATCCAATAGATCTTCATCAATTTTCCGTATCGTTTTTAGTGTGATTGTATGAATTAAATTACTTACCTGAATCCATGTTGTGACATGATGAATAAAAAAGACGAAGACAATTAAACAAATGATGGCGATAGTGATAGCAAAGGCTGGCACAATAAATTGAGTAATTGTGCCACTTTCCCTTAGCAGCAATAATAAGAGTATGGAGTAAATAAACCCACCAACAAAAATGCCTAATACTCGTTGTGTATTATGATCAGTGATAAAATTTTGTAATGTTCTCGGTGAGAATTCTGATAAATAAGTTGTTAGCACAACAAGAATAGTAGAAAATGTAATAGTTGTCATGGTTAGTAGTGAAGCTGAAATGGTGCTAAGGATTGTATGGGCTAAATCTATATCTGTAAATAGAACAGAAGGAAGAATCTGATGAGTTGTATTAAATTTTACAATAGCCGTATTAAGATTTGTACTCATAAGTGCAAGGACAGCAGCAATAAAACCGTATAAAGATGGAAGATACCAAAAGCTCGATCTTATTCTTATTAAATAATGAACTGACATTGTATTCCCTCCAACTCAATCTATATCTAGTTTTTGATATTGAGTATTGTATTATACTTTCGAGACGATCCATTCACTCTTAACCCTAAAATCAAATAAAGAGCCTACACTCCAAAATTATTGAAGAGTAGGCCGTTAAAACTACTTAATTTAAATACCACTGAAGATAAGAAAAGCTCCAGCTGCAATCACTAAAAGAACCAATAGGAAAAGTAAAATGGAAATAATAAGTATAATCCATCCAGCTACCTTTCTACCAGTAACAATGAAATAAATACCTAAAACGATTGGACCAAAAAGAAAGCCTAGAATAGCCCATAGCCAACGATTTCGGTCATGTTTTGGAGCATCAATTGCTAAATAAACAGCAATGGCAATCGATAAAAGTAAACTAAAAGATAATTCCAAAAGTATCCCTCCAATATCATTATATTTATGATATTAACTTATAATAATGATTATTCCCATTTCTTACTCTTAGTTGTAAGTGAAGAGGGAAAATCATTAAGAAAAAGGAGCGACAACCTTGCACGCCTTGAATCAATTAATCCTGTTGTTTGAACAAAATCAAAATACAAATCAAGCGATCCCGATGGAAAACTATATGAAAAGAAATTTTCCTTTTCTAGGAATAAAAACACCTCTTAGAAGAGAGTTAATGAAAAAGTTTTATCATGAGAGTGGGATATTAAAAGAACCCTTTCAAGAAAATTTTATAATGGCTTTATGGGAGAAAGATGAAAGAGAATATCAGTATGCGGCCTTAGATTATATACAACGCGTTATAAAGATGCTCAAGGCAGAACATCTTCCATTGATGGAAAAACTGATTACTTCTAAGTCTTGGTGGGATACGGTTGATACGATTGCTCCACATACTGTAGGAAAAATTGCAAAGGATCATCCTGAAGTCATGGATGAAACCATAGATTCATGGTCAAAGGGAGAGCATTTATGGCTACGGAGATCAGCGATACTTTTTCAATTAAAATATAAAGAAGAAACAGATGAGAATCGGTTATATCGTTACATCATTCAAAATGCAGACAGCAAAGAATTCTTTATACAAAAAGCAATCGGGTGGGCGTTAAGAGAATATTCCAAAACAAACCCTTCTTCGGTCAAAACATTTATACATGGAAACCAACTGGCGAAGTTAAGTATTCGGGAGGGGAGTAAATATGTAACCTAAAGAAAGGCAAGGTGTGGTAAAACACGCTTAGCCTTTTTTAAGTTTAGATGGATTATTAATCTTATATAGAACAGTGTCATTGACAATAAATTCTTCCTCAACATCTTTGCCTTTTGCCAATTTCTTTTTCACAATTTTCCCATCAAATTCGATGTATTCACCAGGAGATAGCTCAAATTTCTTTAATGTCTTAGAATGTGAGCACCATGCCAGTCCCACTTCGATTGGATTCTCTTCCTGAATAATCACATTCTCCAGTACAACCACTTCATCATTTTCTTCATTAAAATGATTCCAGCTTAAAGCGAATTGCTTTACAGTAGCAGTAAAATGAACTTTTTCTTCAGGTAACTCAAGTTTTACAGGTTTTTCTTTCTTTTTCGTTGTAACCTTTGTTACTTCTTTAACTTGAGAACTCTTCTCTTCTTTTGAAGGAGAGCTTTCTTTTAAATCATGAGTGGCTGGAGATGGAAGTTTTTCAACAGGTTCTATAAGCGTTCCTTTACCGAAGCTAGAGGCTTGCATTTCTTTTAAATAAGCGGGATGAATACAACTAAGATTTCCATCCTCGAACTCTATAATAATGGTGTTAAAATCGGAGTTTTCTCCGTAAACCTCATAACCCTTTATCGTTACAAGATGTTGATGAGTCTTATCTTTATACCAGAATTGTTTTTTTACTTCTTTTGTTGTAGATATTCCCCATTCCCTAACCTTTTCGGCGTAGTGGTTTTCGTCTTGAAAGGTTTCAAATTCTCCCTTTGGAGGAAAATAACTCACTTCATATGTATCATCGATTTGAGGTGATGTTTTTGTCATATATTCACGTCCTTTCTGGATTATTGTACACCATTCTATTGTTAAAAAATAGGAAAAGGCATAAACATTGAACTATTCTCATGATAAGAAGGGTTTAAGAAGTAAGAATGAGAATATATTAGTATCATCGATTTAAAAAGAGAAGACTGAAAAAATTAAAAAAAGGAGTTTTTTAATGAAGACTTACAAAAGTAGAACTGAAGTACCTATTGAGGAAACTTGGAATTTATCGGATTTATATGAAAATCATCTTAAGTGGGACGAAGATTATCAACTGATTGAACAAATAGCAGAAAAGCTAAAAGAGTTTGATGGTCAAATAAACGATGGGCATTCTTTATATCGATTTTTAAAGCAAAAAGAGGAATTGTCCTTTCTTTTTAATAAACTATACGCCTATGCCATGTTAAATGTTGATATAGATACACGAGCCACAAAAGCACAAGCATTATTAGACCAGGCGAAACAGCTTAGTGTCAAGGTAAGTTCCTCAACTTCGTTCTTTATGCCTTATTTATTAAGCCTTGATGAGGTAACGTTGAGAGGATATATTTCTTCTGAAGAAGGATTAAGATACTTTGAAGAGGATCTTTTTGAATCCTTTCGCTATAAAAAACATGTGCTGAATAAGGAAAAAGAAGAACTACTATCTCAATTGGGAGAAGCCCTTTCAGCACCAAGCCACACATTTGGCATGATTAACAATGCTGACATCAAATTTGGAGAAGTGAGAGATGACAAAGGTGAACGAGTCGAGTTAACAAGGGGGATGTATTCAAAACTAATTGAAGACGAAAATCGTGACAAACGGAGAGCAGCTTATAAGGCATATTATCAGCCATACTTACAATTAAAAAATTCGATTGCTTCGACACTTTCAGGAGCAATTAAAAATAACGTCACTTTATCAAAAATACGTCATTATCCCTCTGCACTTGAAAAAGCTTTGTTCGTCGATAATGTACCTAAAGAAGTATATGAAAACCTTATATCAACAACGAAAGACAATATAGCACCACTCCATCAATACACTCGAATTCGGAAGGAAAAATTAAAGGTTGAAGAACTTCGACAATATGACTTAAGTGTACCTTTGGTTAGTGGAGTAAAACAAATAATCTCTTTTGACGAAGCATATGAAAAGATGTGTAAAGCATTATCGCCTCTTGGTCATGAATATATTTCGATTTTGAAAGAGTTTAGAGCAAAAAGATGCTTGGACGTTCGAGAAACACCAGGAAAACGATCAGGTGCCTATAATCTCGGTGTGTATGGGGTTCATCCTTTTATTCTGTTAAATCACCAAGACGACTTGAACAGCTTATTCACATTAGTTCATGAATGTGGCCATGGTGTACATAGCAAGCTTAGCTCTCAGCATCAGCCACAAATTACAGCGCGGTATAGCATCTTTGTAGCGGAGGTTGCTTCTACAGTAAATGAGGTATTGTTAATAAATTATCTATTGGACAATGAAAAGGATTCAACCATTCGTAAATTCTTACTAAATCATTTTATTGATCAATTTAGAGGGACGTTCTTTACACAGGTGATGTTTGCTGAGTTTGAGAAAAAGACACATGAGTTAGCAGAACAAGGGAAGTCGTTAAATGTTGAAGTGTTTAATCATATTTATGAAGATTTATTTAGGGAATACAATGGAGATAATATTGTCTTTGATGATGAAGTGAAATATGGATGGGCAAGAATTCCTCACTTTTATCGTCCATTCTATGTCTATAAATACGCCACCGGTTTTGCATCAGCCATTCATTTGGGAACGAAAATCTATGAAGGAGATCAGAATACTCTTCATTCGTATTTAGAATTTTTAAAGAGTGGTAGCTCTGACTATCCACTTGAATTGCTAAAAAGGACGGGAGTAGACCTAACCACACCAAATCCGATTGAAAACTCTCTAAAACGATTCAAAGAGATTGTAGAAGAATTCTCATTACTATAAGTCATATTCCAGCACAAAAAAGGGCATCCAAGGGAATGCCCTTTTAACACATAATGGTAACCTTAAGATAATAACCCTTTACAATGTGGGCATAATGACTTATCAAAATCGTTAGGCACAGTCTTTTCGCATAACTTGCATATTCTTTCTACTGTTTTTAAGCTGTCCTCTTCAGCACGCTTACTCTTAATAGATTTGACAGTGAAAACCACAACCGCTAGTACGATTACGATCAGAAGAATCGTTAACCATGTTGGCATAATAACATCTCCTTGTTTATTATTTAATCGACTCGCTCACTATATACTACTCATCCTATTACACCTTTTAGAACTAACGAAATCATTTTTAATTTAAATGTAATAATGTTCTAAAACAGCAGATTGCAGTGTAGGAGGAAGGTAATGAAAAAAATTACTATATTCATATTGAGTTTTTTACTGGTTGGTTGTTTGAAAGAGGAAGATACGTATTCTTTTACAAAAATAATTGATGTGAATGAGAAAATTATTGATCAAGAATTAATTGGTGGGATTTGGAGAATAAAAGCTGTAGATGTACAGACTGAAAGTAAGATTAAATATTATATGGTAGAAGCTTCTAAGGAAGAAATGCTTTTTACTATTAATATAGGGGAATCAAAGCCACAAATTAGTGAAGAAGTTTGGGAGATGTTTGCTGTTATTTATCACCTAATTGAACACTACATGAAAATAGAGGAAAACTTACCTGAAGAAGATGTAAAAAGATTTTATGACTTTTTTTATGAGGGAGAAATAAAGTTCAATCAAACTGAACTTGAATTGCTACAAAACATCCATTCATTCATATCCTATAATCATAATTCAGTACGTGATCTAAAAGGACCTACCAGGTATCCAGGTGTACATGAACGTTATAATAAGATGAAGGAAAAACTGCAAAGTATATTAAATGAATGAAAATTGATGACCTTTAGAGGTCTTTTTTTAATATCTACGATATCACCTACTTCTTATAATTTTCAAAATAAATTCATCCATAAAAGACATCATTTGATATAATAAGTAAGCCAAAAGTAAGAGACAAGGGATGAGAGGATTTAAATGATGAAGAAAACCATTGGGATTTTAGCGCATGTTGATGCCGGAAAAACAACTTTTTCTGAGCAACTCCTTTATCATACTAAGAGTATTAAACAAAGAGGACGTGTTGATCATAAGGACTCATTCCTTGATAGCCATGAGATAGAAAAGCAAAGAGGAATTACAGTATTTGCGGATCAAGGGATGTTCAGTTATAAAAATTCTGATTATTATCTAATTGATACACCTGGACATGTCGATTTTTCACCAGAAATGGAAAGAGCCATACAAGTGATGGATTATGCGATTATCATTATTAGTGCTGTTGAAGGTATAGAGGGTCATACAGAAACTGTTTGGGAACGATTGCGAAAATATCAGGTACCTACATTTTTCTTTATTAATAAAACGGATCGTGTAGGAGCAGATGTTAATAAAGTGTTTGAAGATATTAGGTTGAATTTATCAGAGAATGTTTACGATATGACAAATTCGATAGAAGATGATGAACTAAGCAAGGATTTGGTTGAATTTGTTGCTGAAAGAGATGAGGTCCTTTTGGGATATTATCTTGAAAAAGGCTATAAAAAAGATTTATGGATAGGTCGATTACAGCAAATGATTAAAGAAAACAAAATCTATCTGTGTTCAAGCGGGTCAGCCCTACAGGACATTGGAATTAATTATTTTTTAGAAAAGCTAGATCAACTAACGATTACGAATTATTCAAGTCAAGTTTCTTTTGCTGGCCGAGTATATAAGGTACGCCACGATGAAAATGGAACAAGGATTACATATATTAAAGCCCTCAGTGGCTCCTTAAAGGTTAGAGATGAATTATCCTACCGATATGGAGAAGACGCTATTACAGAAAAAGTGACACAAATTCGTGTATATAGTGGAGCAAAGTATAAAATCGTTGATGAGATAAGTGCTGGTGATCTTTTTGCGATTACTGGATTTACAAAAGCTTCTATCGGTGCCGGGGTAGGAACGTTAAAGGAAAAACTCAGTTATGAATTGGTACCAACTCTTAAGTCGAAAGTCGCTTTTAATCCTTCTACTAATATTAAAGAGGTATTGCGATATTTTCATATACTTGATGCAGAAGACCCTTCATTAAATGTAACCTGGGAAGGAAGTTTGCAGGAAATACATATTCATGTGATGGGGACCATACAACTAGAGGTTTTAGGAAAAGTTGTAAAAAATCGCTTTGGTTTAGATGTAAGCTTTGAGGAACCAGAAATCCTTTACAAAGAGACGATTGAGGAAAAAGTAATAGGGTATGGTCATTTTGAGCCATTAGGACATTATGCCGAGGTTCATCTTAAACTAGAGCCAACCGATAGAAATCAAGGACTTATCTTTGAAAATACTTGTCATTCGGATAACTTGACGATTGGAAATCAACATTTAGTAGAGCGTCATCTTTACGAACGGGAACATCACGGCTTATTAACTGGCTCGCCATTAACAGACGTAAAGGTGACATTATTAACAGGTAGAGCTCATAATAAGCATACATCGGGAGGTGACTTTAGAGAGGCAACCTACCGAGCATTAAGGCAAGGATTAGAAAAAGTAAATAATATCCTTCTAGAACCGATTTATCGTTTCAAAATTAAAGTAGAACTAGATTTAATGGGGCGTGTACTTTCAGATATTCAACTTGCTCATGGTAGGTTTGATCCGCCAATAACAGAAGGGGAAAAAGCGATATTAACTGGTTATGTTCCAGTCGCAACCTTTATGAACTATAGTACTCATTTAGCTTCTTTTACTCAAGGAAAGGGCACGATTTCTCTTGTTTTTGCAGGTTATGACCAATGTCATAATGCAACTGAAGTAATTGAAAGGATTGGTTACAAAAAAAATGCAGATCCCGATTATACATCATCATCTATTTTTTGTTCAAAAGGACAAGGGTATACTGTTACATGGGACAAAGCAGAAGAGCAAATGCATTGTTTATAGCATGATTAATCATCTTATAGAAAGGCTGTTTTCTAAAAGATTGTTGTTTTTAAAAGGAATTAACTTTAATTAGATGGGGCTCACTTGATTGGAACGGAAGGTGTGTGACTCCTGCGGGATCTGCAGGAAGGATGAGACCCCGCAGGCACGAGGAGGCTCATCACCTGCCCCGCGGAAAGCACACACCTGTAGTGCGAATCAACATACCTTAGTTAAATAGCAACAAAGTTTACGAAAACAGCCTATAGAAAAAAATAAAAGGAAAAAATATTTTGTTTTTTATGCATGAGGAATAATTAGTATAGTAGAATAACTATTGTGTGAATAATTATACATCTTTGAATACACATCTATGATAAGTATCCGATACAATTGGTACGGGTTTTCAAAGATACCTTGTCATACCAGCTGTAGGAGGAAGAAATGAATCAAAAATTACCAATAAAAGAACTATTTGCTTTAGGCTTTTTTATGTTTGCATTATTTTTGGGAGCAGGAAATTTAATTTTTCCCCCATTACTTGGACAACAAGCTGGGAACCATGTTTGGGCGGCCATCCTTGGATTTTTGGTTACAGGTGTAGGGCTCCCTATACTCGGTATTTTCACGATTGCTCAGGTAGGAGGAAGCTTTGATGCACTAACAAATAAAGTTCATCCTAAATTTTCTATAATCTTTCCAGTGTTGATTTATTTAACGATTGGTCCATTTTTTGGGATGCCTAGGACTGGAACTGTAGCCTATGAAATTGGAGTTACTCCATTTCTTGTAAATGAAGGGAAATTAAGTCTATTCATTTCAACATTTATTTTCTTTTCAATCACGTTTTGGCTTTCACTTAATCCTGCCAAACTCGTCGATCGTGTTGGGAAAATTTTGACTCCAGTTCTTTTAATTTTAATTACTGTGATTGCAATAAGGGGTGTGATTACGCCACTCGGAAATGTAAAAGAAGCACAAGATAAATATATTGAGGGGCCATTCTTTAGTGGATTTTTAGAGGGCTTTTTGACAATGGACGCCATTGCGGCTCTCGTTTTTGGAACTGTAATTATACATCGTATTCAAGAAAAAGGGATAACATCTATAAGAACAATACGTTCATATACAATTAAAGCAGGAATAATTGCGGGAACGGGGCTCTCGTTTGTCTATATCTCGCTAGCATATATAGGTGCAACAAGTGTGAATGTTGTCGGTAGTCAATCAAATGGTGGGGCAATTCTTTCATATGTTACTTCAGTTTTTTTCGGACCGTTTGGTACAGTCTTACTTGCACTTGTAATCACTGGAGCTTGTTTAACAACCGCAATTGGACTGGTTTCAGCCTGTGGAGAGTTTTTATCAGAAAAACTTAAACGAATACCCTATTCAGTTATTATTGGGATTCTATGTCTCTTTAGTTTTACAATGGCTAACTTAGGGTTAACTCAATTAATATCTGTTTCTTTACCAATTCTAATTGCAATTTATCCGATCACCATCGTTCTAATAATCTTATCAATTCTCCATACTATGATGACCATACCAAGAATCGTTTATATAGGAACAATCATCGGAGCAGGAATAGTAAGTATTTACGATGGAATAACTGCAGCTGGTTTAGATCTTGCTCCAATCAACTCAATATTTTCATATCTTCCTTTTTATACGAATGGGGTAGGGTGGTTACTACCGAGCATAATTGGTGGGGGGATTGGGTATTTTATGAATAATGTAAAAAGACTGTCCTAAAAAAATAGGTCAGTTTTTTTTTGGGAAAAATAAAATGCCTAAAGATAATGGTTATTGATAGTGGTAGTTAAAAACTTTAGAATGAAAGGTATAAATTGTTTATTTTACTAGTTATGGAGGGCCTATGCTTAAGTCAAAACTCTTTAGGGAAGTATTCTATCAATCAAGGTTACCACAAGTGATTGGACCTATCGATATGAAATATACGATGGTGAATAACGCATTTTGCGATTTTATCGGCTATACAAGAAGTGAATTGGAATTGGTTGATGTCCAAAAAGTTTCGCATCAAGATGATTTTGAGCAGGACTTACTGCAGTTACAACGACTCCTAAGTGGTGAAATAAGTGAATATGAAATGGAAAAGCGATACTATCATAAAAATGGAAGTATTAAAGTAGGACGTCTAATTGTGTCAATGATTAAAGATGAGGAATGTCAGGAGAAATTTATTTTAGCACAAATTTACGATCTAACCGAAAAAAAACAGATCGAGGAAGATGTAAGAAAAAGTGAAGAAAAATATAGGTTGTTAGCGGAAAACTCGTCAGATATTATTAATCTCCATCATATAGATGGAACATATTTATATGTATCACCATCTGCAAAGACGATCTTAGGATATGAAGCGGAAGAGTTGCTTGGGAGAAGTCCATTTGAGTTTATTCATCCCGAAGATGGGGTTGAAATTTACAAGTTACAAAATGAAATCAGTCCATCAAAACCCATTGTCATAGCAACCTATCGTATGAAAAAGAAAGATGGTTCCATGGTTTGGTTAGAATCAACGATAAAAATGGTATTCGATGAGGATGAAGTACCTTCTAAACTTATTTCTGTTTCACGTGATATTCAAAAAAGGCTCGAGACAAATGCATTATTAAGGAAATCAGAAAAACTTGCAGTTGTTGGTCAAATGGCTGCTGCAGTTGCCCACGAAATACGCAACCCTTTAACACCGATCAAAGGATTTATGCAGGTAGTTCAATCAGGCGGAGTAATGAATCCTGAATATACAGGCATTATCTTAGATGAAATTAAGAGAATAGAAGGGATTATATCAGAATTCCTAGCAATAGCAAAACCACAAAACCAAAGGAAAGAACATGTTTCTGTGGACAAAATGATTAGACAAGTAATCCAGCTTCTGACTCCACAAGCCATGATTGAAAATAAGGAGGTCAATTATTACAGGAATGAAGGGTTATTAAATGATTACATAATAGGAGACCTTAATTCCTTAAAGCAAGTATTTCTTAACATTTTACAGA
>JBEQAC010000091.1:0-11896 GCA_041640535.1 Bacillaceae bacterium | reverse complement strand
TCCATTATAGCGCGAAAAGTCAGTTATTTATTCAAATTCTAATAAAATATGAAGTTTATTTTCTATCGATAGAGGCAATACCCGCGATTTTAACAGAAGAAATGAATAAAAGGTGTGAAACTAAGTTTTTAGACATAGCTTGCACACCTTTTTCCTCTAAGATTTTGCCATTTTTAATGGAGCTTCTTCGATTTTCTCGATTGCATGATCATCATTTGATTGTCGTAATGGTACTTCTTTTAAGAATAAAGTAAGAATAATCGAGGTACTAACAATCATTCCACCGATTAAAAATACTCCTGTTAAAGAATAGCTTAGTGATTCTCTTAACATCATCACGAGCTGATCAAAGACAGATTGCAGCTGTTCAGGTAGACCTCCTTGTATTTCTGCTAGTTTATCAGGATCCATTAAAACCTGAGGATTTTGTAACTCAGATAAACTAGCCGTAATTGTTGGGTCCACATTTGATATGTTTTCTGTATTTAATCCTGATTCAGCTGAAAGAGATTCAATTTTTGATTGCATTCTTACCGTCATAATCGTTCCCATAATGGCAACTCCCACGGTTCCACCAATCTGACGGAAAAGCTGTGAAGATGCAGTTGCAACACCTAGTAATTTTTGCTCTACTGCATTTTGAATGGTTAATGTAAAGACAGGGAAGCTAATGCCCAGACCCATTCCAACAATAATCATCATGATTACTGCAATCAAGTTCGTCGATTCTGTACTCATAAAGGCCATCGCAATCATGCCAGCAGCCATAATGCACAAACCGGTCAGTGCCATTTTTTTATACTTACCTGACTTTGTAATCATTTGACCACCAATCGCGCTAGCGACGACCATGCTTAATGTCATTGGCATCATGACTAGACCTGAAGCAGTAGCAGAAGTACCTATGACTCCTTGAACGAAAAATGGCATATACATAATAGCGCCAAACATCCCGGCACCTTGCAAAAATCCAACACTGTTCGAAATAGAAAAAATGCTATTTTTAAACAGATGTAGTGGTAGAACAGGGCTCTGTACTCTCTTTTCAATCATAATAAAAATCGAAAATGCAACAAGGGTAGCCGCAAATAAGCCGATGATTTGAAGGGAGCCCCAAGCGTATTGATAACCACCCCAAGAAAACGCTAGAAGTAATGGAACAATCGTCAGAGTTAAAAAGACGGAGCCAAAATAATCAACAGGTTCTCTTTCTTTTCTATCAGTCGATGGAAACATAAACATAATCATGAAGAAGGCAATCACTCCGACTGGAAGGAAAACCCAGAATATCCAATGCCAATCTGTATTGTCTACAATCCATCCACCAAGTGTTGGTCCAAAGACACTTGCTAATCCGAATACTGCACTCATTAGACCTTGCCAACGTCCACGTTCTCGAGGGACAAATAAATCGCCAATGGCAGTAAACGCAGTCGACATAATCATCCCGCCACCAAGACCTTGAATGGCGCGAAATGCAATCAGTTGACCAATCGTATTAGACAATCCAGCAAGAAACGAACCTATGATAAAGATTCCGATACCAATTAAGATGAAAGGCTTCCGACCATAGATATCTGATAATTTACCTACCAATATGGCGGTAATACTTGATGCGAGCATGTAAATGGTGAAAACCCAACTAAAATACTCCATCCCACCAAGCTCAGCGATAATTCTAGGAAGAGCAGTACCTACAATGGTTTGGTTTAGTGCAGCAAAAAGCATGGCTGCCATAATCGCAATCATAATGACGATTTTCTTCTTCTGATCTAAATGTTCCATTCTTTTGGTCCTCCTAATATTTACTTATTAAATAGTTAACTAGATGAAGTATTGGACGCGACGATCCAATGATGTATGACATCATACATCATTTTACCTGTCAGTTGTAATTTTTTTGAATAACAAAATAAAGCTTTGAATTTCTTCATCAGAGAGTGAACTGAATTTTGAAAATAAGAATTCCTTCTTCTTTTCTCCCATTCTCTTAATTAAATTGATACCCGCATCAGTCACAAGAATTTGCACAATTCTTCGGTCTTGTTCAGAGCGTTGTCTTGAAATAAGGCCCTTTTTTACAAGATTATCTGTAACAGCTGTAATATGACTAGCAGATACCTCAAATTCTTTTGAGATGGCAGACGCAATTTGAGGCCCTGTTTCCACAAGGAATTTTAAAATGAAGAATTCATTTCTTGTGATTTCATCTTTAAATAAATCTTTCATTTCATGACTCATTTGTTTAAAGGTTAAACCTATTTGTTTTTCAAGTTCAACCATCAATTCATTTCGAGAGAGCATTTTGATATCCTCCAAAAAAATATTTAACTATGTTAACTATTTATAACTATAAATATTTTTCGTTGGATTGTCAATTGGAGGTGAAAAGGGTGTAGAGTATAATAATATTTAGAAAAATGCACAGATTCTTCACAAAAATTTATTATGATGATGTTTAACGTAATTATAGGAGAATATTTTTATGAACAAAATCTCATTCAAGCTTGGCTTCCTATTTTTTTCATTCATCTTATTGGTGGAATTGATTTTATTTTATTTTTTATATACAGGACTCGTGAATACGAGAATTGACGATGAGATCTCCGAATTACAAGCGAGAGGAAACAGTCATCGAAATGTACTTGAAAAGCACTATGATCAAGCCACTCTTAACCATGTTGCATTAATGGAATCAGAGGCGGATACTGATGTTGTCATTATATCTATTGATGGTGAGGTGTTAGAAGCTTCAAGAGAGCTTATTCCATCAATGGAGGAGGTCATTAATACCTCCAAATTAGAGGTTCCTTTAGAGGGAATGGTGGTTGAAAATCGTTGGAAAACGGAATTACATATTTCCACTGTAAGTCCAATTTTCGTCCAGGAAAAACTTACTGGATATGTGTATATGTTTAAAAGTACAGCATCCATTCAAAAATTAATTTCTCGTTTAAACCACCATTTTATTTTAGTAGGAGGACTAGCATTTCTTGTTACCATTATTGCTATTTTTTTCTTATCTAAGGTACTTACAATCCCTCTTATCAGAATGAAACAGGCCACTGAAAAGTTGAGTAAAGGTGATTTCTCCGTTTCGTTGGAGGTTAATAAAAAGGATGAACTTGGAGACCTATCAAGAAGTATACAAGCTTTGGCAAAAGACCTACAGCATTTAAGGGATGAACGAAATGAATTTTTAGCTAGTATTGCTCATGAATTACGAACCCCTCTTACGTATGTGAAAGGATATGCTGACATCGCAAAAAGGGAAAGTCTTTCATCTGAAGAACGAAACAAGTACTTGAGTATTATTGTTGAAGAAGTTGACCGTATTTCGAGGCTTGTAAAGGATTTATTTGATTTAGCAAAAATAGACCAAAATACCTTTCATATTACAAAAGAAAAGGTAGAGTTATGCCGGTTATTACATCATATAAAAGGAAAGATACAATCTGCCTTTATAGAGAAGGAGATTGAGCTTATATTGACTTGTAATAAAGGGATTTATATCATGATTGATCCTGCAAGATTTGAGCAGGTTATGGTGAATTTATTAGAAAATGCAAGGAAATATTCAGAGCCTAAAAGCACAGTTCGTATTCTTGTGGAGGAAAAGGGACAGCATGTAGGGATATCCATTAAGGATCAAGGTTCTGGCATTCCTGAAGGAGATATTCCATTTATTTTCCATTCTTTTTATCGTGTTGATAAATCAAGATCACGTGAAAGTGGGGGAACTGGGTTAGGTCTGGCCATTGTAAAAGAAATTGTTGAAAAGCATGGGGGAGTTATCACCGTGAAAAGTTCACTCAATCAAGGAACGACATTTACAATCCAACTTAGAAAGGAGGCAAAGTTATGAGAAAGGTTCTCCTTGTGGATGATGAAAGAAGAATGTTAGATTTACTTTCTATCTATCTAACACCCGTCAGTTTTTCTTGTATAAAAGTTACTAATGGAAATGAAGCCATTGACTATCTTCAAGACCATCAAGTTGATTTAGTTCTCTTGGATGTGATGATGCCAAAAATGGATGGGTGGGAAACGTGCCAACAAATACGAGAGTTTTCCTCTGTTCCTATCATCATGCTTACAGCTCGTGACGAAAAACAGGATGTGATTAAAGGGTTAAAGCTTGGTGCGGATGATTATGTGGCTAAGCCTTTTGATGAGGGAGAATTGATGGCGAGAATTGAAGCAGTTTTTAGGCGAACAAGGCACTTATCAAGAATTGAATTTAATGAGTTAATTTGGGATGAGGATGAAAGGGAAGTATCTTTTAGAGGTAAAAAGATTTTATTAACTCCTAAAGAGTTTTCCATCATCGGGATCCTAATTAATAATATCAATCGTGTTTTTTCTCGTGAACAGTTAATTGAGAAGATATGGGGATTTGAGACAGATACTGAAGGAAGAACGATTGATTCTCATGTGAGAAATCTTAGAGAAAAAATTAGGCAGGCTGGTTTTCCAATTGATGACCATTTACAGACTGTATGGGGTGTTGGGTATAAGTGGATATAGTATTTTGGGTAAGGAGTTTAAATAAATGCAAGAGCGTGTAATTGAATTGTTACTTGCATACCAAGAAGTAGCGATGTTGCTTAGCATCCTGTTAAATATAGTGATTAGTATTTTTGGAGTGATCCCGAGCTTTTTTATTACTGCAGCTAATTTGATTGTGTTTGGTTTTTGGCAAGGTTTATTGCTTTCATTTATAGGTGAAGCCTTAGGGGCGATCGTTGCTTTTTTATTGTACAGAAAAGGATTAAAAAAATTCACCTCAAAAAAGCTTAATAACAAACCGAGGATTCAAAAGCTATTGTATGTAAAAGGAAAAGAAGCATTTCTTACGATTCTAATGCTACGTTTTCTTCCTTTTGTACCCTCAGGGTTGGTCACCTTTTTAGCAGCCATTGGGGAAGTCAGTGTGATGACCTTTGTTTTTGCTAGCTCACTTGGAAAGGTACCAGCACTAGTGATTGAAGCCTATTCTGTTTACCATGTGACGGCTTGGACAGCAGAAGGCAAGCTGATTTTAACGGTAGTTTCGATATCTGGGGTTATTTATCTATTGATAAAGAAAAGGAAAGGGAATTAACATAGTAGATAAAGGGGAGAGAATTGATTGGAAGAGAAAACGATAAAGCTAGCAGTGAATGCAGGGATTGGATTTGGAGCAAAGTTAAATGCTTCTCAACTTATTACGTTAGCAAAATATATAAAAGAAGATAGTGAAGTTGAATTAACGACTTTTCAACAAATATATATAGAAGTCAACGAGCAGCAGATTGAAACAGTGAAGGAAGAATTCCAAAAGGTTGGGCTAGCTGTCTATCCTGTCGGTGCCTATGTGAAAAGCTTGCGTACATGCGGTTTCTGTAAAGGCGCAGAAGAGGAAGGAATGCCTGTTGCGATTGAGTTAAACAAACGAATTGCAGGAAAGGAAGTCCCGTGGCCATTAAGACCAGCCTATACGGGGTGCCAAAATGCATGTGGAGAACCACTCATTCATGATATTGGGGTAATTAAAGTTCGAGACCACTTTGATTTGTATATTGGCGGGAAAGCGACCGGTGAAAATGCAAGATTAGCAGTTAAATTTAGGGAAAACTTAACACCCGAAGAATTATACAGTACAATTGATAAGCTATTAGATGTATACAAAGAAAATGGAAAGAAACGTGAAGCATTTTGGAAGTTTATAAATCGATTTGGAATTGAAAATCTTGATCATGCAGTTAGTTAAAGAAAAACCGACTCTTTTTAATGTAACGGGTTCTATTTTAAAGTACAAAATACGAATTAACATTGCTTTTCGTATAGTAATTCGTACTAGAATTAAAAATCAATTTGGCAAGTAAGTCAGCAAAGAAAAATGCTTGGAGACATATGCTCCAAGCATTTTTTATCCCAAGATAAGCACCGGTTCAGTAATTTCCAAATCTTCAAGAATCGCCAGGAAATAAGCTACTAAATAAGCGGAGAAATTCCTCTTAATGAAGAAACAGCACGAAAAATAGACTAAATTGACGGAAAGATTCCGCCTATTTAGTCGAAAAACAAGAAAATGGAACATTTTACTTTGCTTAACCGGAAAACCTCCGCTTATTTAAACTCAGAGGTTACTCAATTAAGGATAAGAAAGAATGTCTGCTTCATTTATCCGCCTCTCAGACATCCCCCCCATCCCCTGGTAGTTAAATATCATTTTTAACACTCCAATTAGCATACGAATTTTCATACTGACAAAAATTTATGTCACAGTGTTAAAAGGGGTTCGAAATTCAGGGCGGATTTACCGTTCATTTTATTAACCCCATATATATCAACAAAAAAGAAGCAGTCTAATTCAGTTGCGAATAGGACTGCTAATTGGTCTGATAATTTAGTTTTTGTATTCGAAATCCGAACCCGTTATTTTTAATGGGAGTCGGTTTTATTTTTTCAAAGAATCTGCACAGTTCCTCGAAATTTAAATGGTAGCTTTAGAGAGTAACAATATAACTTCATTTTGAGATTTCGGAGGGACGATATGAAAAAAATTCGTTTACTATTATTACTTATTCTTGTTTCTAGCCTATTTATAATCGTGGCATGTGGGAATAAGAGTACGACTGAAGAAATGGTGGAGGAGGTTCTTGATAAGAGTCATGCACGAGAAGATGAGAAATCACCTATTCGTACGGTGACATTAGGTTCGGGTGAAAATGTAAAATCAGGAGAAAATCTACTTAGTCTACAAACTAAAAATACAACACGTTTAAATACAAATGATCCAATCGAGATGTCGATTATGGCTTCTCAAACCATTTGGCCTGCAACACATCTTGCAAATCAGCCGGGAGGTGTCATCCTTGTTCCGGTAGAGGATTGGCAAATTGGGTTAGCAAGTGTAAATCTCGTTCATCATCCGATTAATGGGCCTGTTCTCTTTATGGAAGACGATCAAATTTCAGACTGGGTACTGCAGGAAATCGATCGTCTTCAACCAACTGGAATTAAGGATGGAACACAGATTTTTGTTATGGGAAAACTCGATGATCTTGAACTAGTAAAGCTACAGGATTATAAAGTGAAAGAACAAGTGGTAGAAAGTCATGCTGACTTTGCGTATGAAATTGATGAATATTATGCGAGTTTAAGTGGAGAATATTCCACTAGTGTGTTGATTGGAAGTTTAGAAGAGAAAGGGGAATTATTTTCTCTTATCGCAGCAAACTGGATTGCTCATATGGAGGAGCCAATCCTTTATGTGAGCTCTGAAGAAATCCCAGATGCTACAAAGGAGGCTTTAACCAAAAGAAATGGTGAATTAACCATGTATCTTTTTGGTCCTGAATCGGTTATCTCTGAAAAGCTTGCTGATGACCTAAAAGAGTTTGGTAGAGTGGTAAGAATAGATGGTCAAACGGCTAGTGAGGTATCTGTAAATTTTGCTGGATTTAAGGATGAGGAAACAAAAGTTGGGTGGGGGCTTGCTAGACCGGGGCATGGTCTGTCATTTGTCTCTACTGTTACGCCTGAATTGGCCATTGTGGCCTCACCATTTTCACATCTAGGGAAGCACGCCCCTCTGATATGGTTAGAAGAAGGAAAGGTAACTGATCCGATTGATGATTTGTTATCCATTTTAAAGCCAACCTTTAAAGATGATCCGACGGAAGGTCCGTTTAACCACGCATATATAATAGGGACATTACATGAGATTGATTTTTCGACGCAAGGTCTGCTTGATGACAAGCTAGAAATTGTTCCGGAAGATAGCGGAGGGCATCACGGGCATTAAAAATAGGTTTTACGAAAAAAGGGATTTGGGTGTAGCATCATTGTAAGTTCATCTTTTTTATTATAAAATAAGATTAAATCAAAAAAAATCGATGAAGGTGGTGCAAGAGGATGACTGAAATTGCATTACAAGATGTTACACTCGAAAAAACCTTTGAAAAATATGAGCTTAAATTTAAAGCATTAGCAGATAAAAAGAGATTACGAATAATGAATGAGATTGTTCAAAGAGGTAGTGTGTGTGTGTGTGACTTATCAGAAATTGTGGATATGCCTCAGTCCAAATTATCTTATCATCTGAAAATTTTGTTCGATGCAGAGCTTTTAATAAAAGTAACAAAAGGAACTTGGAGCTATTATGAGTTGAATGAAAAAGAAGTGAATCATCTTCTCTCAGAAGAATTATGCTGTCTCTTCCGTTCAGATGGGTTACCGAAGGATACTTGCTGTTAGAGATAGAAAGGTGTAGTTTGCTTTTCTATCTTTTTTTGTATGTAAAACTCAAATATGACAAAAATAAGAAAATGAATTTATATCTCTTTACATACAGTAGGGGGGTATGGTAAATTGGTGTTATCAAGGAGGGGAAGCAATGACAGAATTTGAACAAGATAATCATTTGGCTGAGGATTGTTGTGGCTCTGACCACGGAAGAAAAAGTCATCATTCGGAAAACACGAAAAAGAATTTGGTGAGTCGGCTGAACCGAATTGAAGGTCAAATTCGTGGTGTGAAAGGACTCATTGAAAAAGATACGTATTGTGATGATGTTATCACCCAAATATCCGCTATTCAATCAGCTTTAAATAGTGTCAGTAAAATTTTACTCGAAGGGCATTTAAAAAGCTGTGTGTTGGAAAGAATCCAAGAAGGAGATTTGGAAGTCTTAGATGAGGTTCTTGTCACTGTTCATAAACTAATGAAAAAATAAGATAGGAGTGTTGATTAATGGAACAAGTAACTTTAAATGTAAAAGGAATGTCATGTGGTCATTGTGTAAAGGCAGTTGAAGGCAGTGTTGGTGAACTAGCTGGAGTGAGCGCTGTAGCGGTTGATTTAAAAGAAGGAAAAGTAAATGTTTCATTTGACCCTGCTGCAGTGACTGTAGATAAAATTAAAGAGACGATTGATGATCAAGGGTATGATGTTGAGTAATGAATGATAAAACGTGCTACGTTTGTTAGCACGATTTATTTTGAGAGGAAATATACCCCTATATAGTATGTTTGGAGGGTTCTGATAATGGGTAACCTAAAGGAAACAAGCTTACAAATTACAGGGATGACTTGTGCTGCCTGTGCGAATCGGATTGAAAAAGGGTTGAAAAAGCTTGAAGGTGTTGAAGAAGCCACTGTTAATCTAGCATTAGAGAAATCCACAATTAAATTTAACCCCGAGCTAACTTCTGTTGGTGATTTTGAGAAGAAGATTGAAGCACTGGGATTTGGTGTAATACATGAAAAGAAAGAATTTATGATTACAGGGATGACTTGTGCAGCTTGTTCAGCAAGAATTGAGAAAGGGCTGAATAAGATGGAAGGTGTAAGCTCTGCAACAGTCAATCTTGCTTTAGAAACAGCTATAGTTGAATATAATCCTTCATCTGTCACGCCTATGGATATTACGGGCCGTGTTGAAAAATTGGGCTATGGTGCAAAAGTAAAAAGTGAGAATCAAGCTGAACAGGAGAATCATCGAGCGAAGGAGATTGAGCTTCAGACAGGTAAATTTATTTTTGCTGCGATTCTTTCCCTTCCACTCTTATGGGCGATGGTTGGACATTTTAGTTTTACACAATTTATTTATGTACCTGATATGTTTATGGATCCGTGGGTGCAATTTGCACTTGCGACACCCGTTCAATTTATAATCGGAAAGCAGTTCTATGTGGGTGCTTATAAAGCTTTAAGAAATAAAAGTGCAAATATGGATGTTCTCGTTGCACTTGGTACTTCTGCCGCTTACTTTTATAGCATCTACTTATCTATTTTATCCATTGGATCAAATGCTCATATGGTCGAGCTATACTTCGAAACATCTGCTATCTTAATTACATTAATTATTCTGGGTAAGCTTTTTGAAGCAAGAGCAAAAGGGAGATCATCTGAAGCGATAAAAAAACTGATGAACTTACAAGCAAAAACTGCTACAGTTGTACGTGCTGGGATTGAGCAAACGATTCCCCTTGAACAGGTTATGGTTGGGGATGTTATTTATGTCAAACCGGGTGAGAAGATTCCAGTTGATGGAGTCATTCTTGAGGGGAAATCAGCACTGGATGAGTCGATGATCACTGGGGAAAGTGTTCCTGTTGATAAAGCAACTGGAGATACGGTTATTGGGGCTACAATAAATAAAAATGGTTTCTTAAAAGTTAATGCTACAAAGGTTGGGAGAGATACGGCATTAGCACAAATTATTAAGGTGGTTGAGGAAGCACAAGGCTCTAAAGCACCGATTCAGCGGATGGCTGATAAAATATCAGGAATTTTTGTTCCGGTTGTGGTGGTACTAGCGATATTAGCCTTTTTAGTCTGGTTCTTTATTGTTGATCCTGGTAACTTTGCCCAAGCGTTAGAAATTTTAATCTCGATGTTAGTGATTGCCTGCCCTTGTGCATTAGGATTAGCAACACCAACCTCCATTATGGCTGGTTCAGGCCGGGCAGCAGAATTTGGGGTCCTTTTTAAAGGTGGAGAGCATTTAGAATCGACACAAAAAGTGACTACGGTCGTTCTTGATAAAACAGGAACGGTAACGAATGGGAAACCTGTCTTAACAGATATTTTAGTCGAAAAAAATATAGATGAATTGGATGTGCTTAGACTGATTGGCGCGGCAGAAAAGCAGTCAGAGCATCCGTTAGCACAAGCGATTGTGGATGGTCTGAACGATAAAGGTGTCGTATTTTCTGAAGTTGAAGCCTTTGAAGCTATTCCAGGGTATGGAGTAAAAGCAACGGTTGAACAAAAAGAGATATTAATTGGAACGCGAAAGCTTATGAATCAAAACGATATTGATATTACCGAAGGTCTCCTAAGAATAGAAGAGTTTGAGAATAGTGGAAAAACAGCGATGTTAATTGCGGTTGATGGTCGATATGCAGGAATTGTGGCTGTTGCTGATACAATAAAAGAGACGTCTAAAGAAGCTGTTCAGCGCCTAAAGGATATGGGGCTTGAGATAATCATGATCACAGGCGATAATCACAGAACAGCTCAGGCAATTGGGAAACAGGCTGGAATTGATAAGGTTGTTGCAGAGGTATTGCCAGAAGGAAAAGCAGATGCTGTCAAAAAGCTCCAAAAGCAAGGGAAAAAGGTGGCCATGGTCGGAGATGGGATTAACGATGCACCGGCGCTTGCTACAGCTGATATCGGAATGGCGATTGGAACTGGGACAGATGTTGCGATGGAAGCAGCTGATATCACTCTGATCCGTGGAGATCTTAATAGTATTGCAGATGCGATTTTTATGAGTAAGAAAACGATCCGTAATATTAAACAAAATCTATTCTGGGCATTTGCGTATAACTCATTAGGTATTCCTATTGCGGCACTAGGCTTCCTAGCCCCTTGGCTAGCAGGAGCTGCCATGGCATTCAGCTCCGTTTCCGTTGTCTTAAACGCCTTACGACTACAAAAAGTAAAACTTTAAACCTAATATGGTGCCTATACATTGATGCCAGTCACCATAAGTGGGAACGAAAATGTCCCGGTCATGGTGCCTGGCACCGAAATGAGTTGAGAGGAGAGAACAAATTGAAGAAGTGGATAACTTCTGGAATCTTATATTTAGTAATTGTTATTGCGGTTTTTAATATAGTAGGTTTCATTAGCTCTGATAATGAAGACTTAGCTCATGATCGTGAAGAGCATTTGCCACATGATGAAGATGTGACGGATTCACATGATCATGGACATGGTCATTCTTCTGAAGGAAGCGATGTAAATGTTGATATTAAAGTTTCAGGTCAACAATTAACGATCTACTTAACGGATCAAGAAGGCAATGCGATTGAAGAGCTTGAAGTCAATCATGAGAAACTACTACATTTAATAATTGTCGACGATCATTTAGAACAATATTATCATCTTCACCCTGA
>JBEQAC010000090.1:0-11901 GCA_041640535.1 Bacillaceae bacterium | reverse complement strand
TAAATACGTTTCTTAAAAATCATACCTATATTCAAGGTTTAATTCAGCTTCCTTCAACCTTGTTTAAGAATAAAACAGCAGGAAAAAGTATTTTCATTTTAAGAAAAAAAGCAGAACATATAAACGCACCCAAAAAGGCTCTCTTAGCTGACCTCCCATCATTTTCAAACCGTGAAGCAATGGGTCGGATGATGACGGAGATTGATAAATGGTTTGATGAAGAAAAAGCCTATTTGTAAACTTTAGGTAAAAATCGATGTCTGAAAATAAAGAATTTGTGTCGAAAACGGTACCAATTGACAATCGCTCTTGAAATGTACAGTTCTCGGTGTTTAAATGGAAAAGGCAGATATAAAAGTGTCTTATTGCATAGAATAATGTAGAGAAATGGTACATACAGCTGAGAAAGACCTACAACTAAAAGGAGCGGAAAAAATGTCAAAAATTATCGCGATTAATGCTGGAAGCTCATCACTAAAATTTCAGCTTTTTGAAATGCCAAGTGAAGATGTAATAACAAAAGGGATCGTAGAAAGAATAGGACTAGATAATGCTATTTTTACTATTACGGCAAATGGTGAAAAGCAAACAGAAGTAACAGATATTCCAAATCATTCAGTTGCTGTTAAAATCCTATTAAATAAACTAACTGATACAGGTAGTATTAAATCTCTTGATGAAATCGATGGAATCGGTCATCGTGTTGTGCACGGTGGAGAGAAGTTTAGTGATTCTGTACTCATTACCGATGAGGTATTAGTTCAGTTAGATCAACTGTCTGAATTAGCACCATTACACAACCCAGCAAATATTACAGGAATCAGAGCATTTAAAGAAGTTCTACCGACGGTTCCTGCTGTCGCAGTGTTTGATACTGCTTTTCACCAAACAATGCCTGAAAAATCATTTTTATATAGTCTTCCATACGAATTTTATGAGAAATATGGAATTCGTAAATATGGCTTTCATGGAACGTCCCATAAGTATGTTTCAGAAAGAGCCGCAGAACTTTTAGGTCGTCCGATTGAACAATTACGTCTCATATCTTGCCACCTTGGCAATGGTGCCAGTATTGCAGCAATTGAAGGTGGAAAGTCAATTGATACCTCCATGGGATTCACTCCTCTTGCAGGCGTAGCCATGGGAACTCGTTCAGGAAATATTGATCCAGCGCTTATTCCATATATCATGGAGAAAACTGGTAAAACAGCGGATGAAGTATTAGATGTATTAAATAAGCAAAGTGGAATTCTTGGAATATCTGGATTTTCAAGTGATTTACGTGACATTGAATCAGCAGCAAAAGAAGGAAATGAGCGTGCAGAGTTAGCACTAAGTATTTTTGCAAGCAGAATCCATAAATATATTGGATCTTATGCAGCAAGAATGTACGGAGTTGACGCCATAATCTTCACAGCTGGTATTGGTGAAAATAGTGATACAATTCGTGCACGTGTTCTTCGAGGATTAGAATTCATGGGTATCTATTGGGATCCAGCACTAAATCAAGTGCGTGGTGAGGAAGCTTTCATCAACTACCCGCATTCCCCAGTAAAAGTTATTGTCATCCCTACAAATGAAGAAGTCATGATAGCACGAGATGTGCAACGACTATCTAAATAAAAAATTGACTAAAAACAGGAAGCTATCTGGCTTTCTGTTTTTTTATTCCCTTTATCAAATATGCTATAATTTAACGAGGAAATAATTGTCTGGGAGGGATCTTTAATGGAATTGTCAGAACGAGAAAGAAGTGTGCTGCGTGACATAAATGAATGGTCACAGCAGCTTTACGAATATGAACGCTCAGACTTTGAAACAACGTATGATAAGTGGCTAGAAAATGCCTTTCAAATGGTACCAGAAGATGTACGTATTGAATTCTTTTCAAAAATTGATATATGGCTATTTCATCTTCATGCTGTCGTTCAAGGAACACAGTTGCAAATGGATGCGAGACAGAGGATATTAAATTCAGCAAGAGCATTTCATGAAGAGATTGAACATTTATCAGACCTTAAAAAATTATCTTTAGATCAGCTTACATATTTAGCAGATCATCAGATTGCCAAACATCGTGTTTACTCATTGGCCCAAGGTGGGTTAGTGGGAACTGGAGGGTTACTATTAGTAGGTACTGATATTCTAACGATGACTGTCATTAATATGCGTGTAGTTCAGCTTATTGCCATGACTTACGGATATGAAACAAACACTCCCTACGAGATGATGACATCCCTTAGAGTGTTTCATGGCGCAACCTTACCTAAAAGAATGAAGTATAAAGCATGGGAAGAATTAATATCTGACATAGATCAATCGACAGAGAATCCATTTTTATACGAGGGCAGTGAAGATTTAACAGATGAAACATGGTTAGAACAGCCTTTAAAACAAATACTTAAGGGCTTTGTTATCTTTATGTTTAGAAAAAAGATGATTCAGGGTTTGCCATTAGTAGGGATGACAATTGGAGCTACGATGAACTATCAATTTACTAGACAAGTAACAGAATTTGCCCATAAATATTACCAATTTCGTTATTTAACAGAGAAAGCAGGGGCCGAAAGTGAGTACAGTTGAACATAAGAGTCATGCACCAAAAATAGTAAAATGTAAAGTCATTACAGTAAGTGATACTAGGACAGAGGATACTGATAAGAGTGGAAAAATGATGATTACTCTTTTGGAGAACCATGGCCATAAAGTTGTAGAATATGAAATAGTGAAAGATGATGAACGTGATATTCGTCAATCAATCCTACGTGGTTGTAACAATACAGAAATTGATATCGTTCTGACTAACGGAGGAACAGGTATTGCAAAACGTGATGTTACCATTGAAACCGTAACAACATTGCTTGATAAAGAAATCATCGGCTTTGGTGAACTCTTTCGAATGTTAAGTTATACTGAAGATATTGGCTCTGCTGCAATTCTCTCTAGAGCGATTGCAGGAGTTGCCCAAGATACCGGAATCTTTTCAACTCCAGGTTCTACTGGAGCAGTAAAACTTGCAATGAATAAACTCATTTTACCTGAAATAGGTCATGTGGTAAGGGAAATTAAAAAGGATTTGTAGAAAAAGTAGAGGCCATTTCCGTACTTGGAAGGCCTCTTAAAGTTTCAACTTAATAGTGGCCTTTTCCACTAACATTTTGATTTGTCCGATACCAAATCCATAAATCATTGATAATGGATGCTAAATCAGAGATTTCACTATTCAATTCACAGGATTTAGGGAAATTTTGTTCATTTCCAAGCTGTGTTTGCTTTTCATTAATTATTTTTTCAATGTCAGCAATTCGATCTGGAATCTTTCCTCGAATTTTTTCCCACGCCAATAAAATTTCTTGCTGCTCATTGCTACTATATTCATCCCATTCTTTTTGTAGGGTTGGGATTTGGATACCTAATCTTTCATTATATGTAAAATTTTTACTCAAATTACTCCCCCCATGAGATCACATTACCTGTATAATTTTACACTATCTATTCTATAAAGCCCACTTGTTTAACGATTTAATCACAGTTTGAATATACTAATCATAACTTTTTAATTAATTTTTATACTTTTTTTTGTATAAGTATTGAAAAATCCAAAAGAAATTGCTAAAGTATTATCATTGATAATGAATAAATATTAAAAAAAACGAATGAATATACTGACTGGGGGATATTTAAAATGAATAAAAAAGTAATTCTAGCCTACTCTGGCGGATTAGATACAAGTGTTGCAATAAAATGGTTACAAGATCAAGGATATGCAGTTGTTGCTTGCTGTTTAGATGTTGGTGAAGGAAAAGATTTAGATTTTGTAAAAGAAAAAGCAATAACAGTTGGCGCAGTTTCATCATATGTAATTGATGCAAAAGAAGAGTTTGCGAATGAATATGCACTTTATGCATTACAAGCTCATGCATTATATGAAGCAAAATATCCACTTGTTTCTGCATTATCTCGTCCATTAATTGCACAAAAACTTGTTGAAATTGCAGAAAAAGAAGGTGCAGTTGCAGTTGCACATGGTTGTACTGGTAAAGGAAATGACCAAGTTCGTTTTGAAGTTTCTATTAAAGCTTTAAATCCTGATTTAGAAGTTATCGCTCCTGTTCGTGAGTGGAAATGGTCTCGCGAAGAAGAGATTGAATATGCAAAAAACAATAATATTCCAATTCCAATCAAATTAGATAGCCCATTTTCAATTGACCAAAATTTATGGGGAAGAAGCATTGAGTGTGGAATTTTAGAAGATCCATGGGCTGCTCCACCGGAAGCAGCATATGAATTAACTACAGCTTTAGAATGCACACCTGATACACCTGAAATGATTGAAATTGGTTTTGAAAAAGGAGTTCCAACAACACTTAATGGTAAATCTTATACATTAGCTCAGCTAATTCTTGAATTGAATTATATTGCTGGTAAGCATGGTGTAGGAAGAATTGATCATGTAGAAAATCGCCTTGTAGGGATTAAATCTCGTGAAATTTATGAGTGCCCGGGTGCAATCACTCTATTAAAAGCTCATAAAGAATTAGAAGATCTTACTCTTGTAAAAGAAGTAGCCCATTTTAAACCACTTATTGGTCAGAAACTAACTGAATTAATTTATAATGGTTTATGGTTCTCTCCATTAAAAAATGCTTTAGTTGCATTTATTGATGAAACTCAAAAAACAGTTACAGGAACTGTACGTGTAAAACTATTTAAAGGGCATGCTATTGTTGAAGGAAGAAAATCAGAGCATTCCTTATACAATGAAAAATTAGCAACATATACTGCTGAAGACGAGTTCGATCAAGCTGCTGCAGTTGGATTCATTACTTTATTTGGTCTACCAACTAAAGTAAATAGCATGGTAAATAACAAGAAGGTGAACGTGTGAAAAAACTTTGGGGTGGTCGATTTGTAAAAAGTGCTGAAGAGTGGGTTGACGAATTCGGCGCTTCAATCTCATTCGACCAAGAATTAGTAAAAGAAGATATTGAGGGAAGTTTGGCGCATGTTACCATGCTTGGGAAATGTGGAATTCTCTCAGCAACAGAGGTTGAACAAATTAAAGGTGGTTTACATCTTTTATTAGAAAAAGCGAAAAAGAATGAGCTACAGTTTTCTGTAGCTCAGGAAGATATTCATTTGAATATTGAAAAAATGTTAATCGATGAAATCGGTCCTGTCGGTGGGAAGCTTCATACCGGACGTAGTCGAAATGACCAAGTAGCGACAGATATGCATTTATATTTACGAAATCAAGTATCTGATATTATTGGTTTACTAAAGGAATTGCAGCAGGCAATTGTTACACAGGCCGAACAAAATGTAGAAACCATTGTACCAGGTTATACGCATTTACAGAGGGCACAGCCTATTTCCTTTGCTCATCATCTTTTAGCTTATTATCATATGTTTGATCGAGATGTAGAGCGTTTGAACGATTCAATGAAGCGAATTAATCTTTCGCCATTAGGGGCAGGTGCACTAGCAGGAACGACATTTCCAATTGATCGTCATTATAGTGCAGAGCTTCTTGGGTTTGATGGAATTTATGAGAATAGCATTGATGCAGTAAGTGATCGTGATTTTATACTTGAATTTTTAAGTCATTCTTCTCTTATTATGATGCACCTTTCTCGTTTTTGTGAAGAACTGATCCTGTGGTCTAGCCAAGAGTTTCAATTTGTCGAAATTGATGATGCCTTTGCAACAGGTAGTAGTATCATGCCACAAAAGAAAAATCCAGATATGGCAGAGTTAATAAGAGGTAAAACCGGACGTGTTTATGGGAACCTATTTGGCTTGTTAACGGTCCTTAAAGGAACGCCTCTAGCTTATAATAAAGATATGCAAGAGGATAAAGAGGGCATGTTTGATACAGTTCAAACAATTAAGGGGTCTTTAAAAATCTTTGCAGGGATGATATCTTCACTAAAGGTGAAAAAAGATGTTATGGAAAATGCAACGAAAAAAGATTTTTCAAACGCAACCGAACTTGCAGATTATTTAGCAGCCAAAGGTTTACCTTTCCGTGAAGCACACGAGGTAGTTGGAAAGCTTGTATTAACTTGTATTGAAAAAGGCATTTATTTATTAGACTTGCCACTTGCAAGTTATCAGGAAGCTTCAGAGCTGTTCGGTGAGGATATTTATGAGGTTTTACAACCAGCAAATGCTGTTCGTAGACGAAATAGTGCGGGCGGGACAGGATTTGATGAGGTAAGAAAAGCGATCGCAATGATTAAAGAAAAGTAATAGAAAAGGCTGATTCTTGTGTGTTACACCCTTGAATCAGCCTTGTTTATTAACTCTTCTCGGTCCTTACAACAAGGACATCACATTTTGCATAGCGAGTAATATGCTCCGAAACACTTCCAATAAAGAAGCGCTCAACAGCGTTTAAGCCAGTTGCGCCGCAAATGATTAAATCAATATTGTTCTTAGGTGCAACCTCTTTTGCAATTTTAACCTTTGGTGAACCATACTCTATTTTCGTAGAAACATCTTTTATTCCTTCATTCATGGCTAAGACTTTATATTCATTCATTAAATTATTAGCATATTCCTCCGACCGCTCGGCAATAGTTCGGTCATATGCTTCCACTGTTGCAAAAGTTCGTGTATCAATAATATGGGTAATCAATAGTGAAGCATGATTCCTTTTACATATTTCAATTGCCTTCTTAAACGCCCAGTTGGCCTCTTGAGAACCGTCAATCGCAACAAGAATATGATGATAGGTTTGCCCCATATAAATCCCCCCTAGAAATATTCTTCCTAATAAAAGTATAACACCAATAAAAGAGCAGAAACTAGCAAGGTGATGAAATTCTCGTGAACAAAAGGAGTTGAGCAAAGGTGGAGAAAAGAGCTGGGAAAAGAGAGACATTTTTATTAGATGAGTCTGGCACAATTGAAGTAACCCAAATGGTTCATAGTTCGTATTCAAGTGGAGTCGCAGATGATCTAGTCCTAAGAGATTCACTGTCTGAAAGAAATGAAGCTATGGAGTAGCCTGAGTTAAAGCAAAATATACTTTATCTACACTTTGAAAGAGGATCAAAAACGATCCTCTTTTATTTTGGGCTGTTTTCTAAAAGATTGTTGTTTTTTTACCGAATTAAATGGGCATGTTGATTGGAACGAAAGGTGTGTGACTCCTGCGGGATCTGCAGGAAGGAAGAGACCCCGCAGGCACGAGGAGGCTCATCACCTGCCCCGCGGAAAGCACACACCTGGAGTGCAAATCAACATAACTTAGTTAATAGCAACAAATTTTACGAAAACAGCCTTTATTCTTTACAATTTATAAGGTATGATTTATGGCCTATTTAATTCTCGCATTGTTAAAAAAATTATTGAATCTTGAATGTAAGAAATGCATTGAGGATATAAATCAATTATGATATAAAGTATCAAGCAATAATAGGGAGGAAATGAAACTTGCGGCATGCATTTATTACGGCTGGCTCTAGAGGGCTTGGAAAAATGGTAACCGAAAGATTTCTTGATATTGGATACAGTGTTACGATTAATTATCGAAACGACAAAAGTGGCATTGAAGATATTGTAGCAAAATACTCTGATAGATTGGAACACATCCATATTGTACAAGGGGATATTACATTAAAATCGGACATTGAACGGATGATTGATGAGGCGATGAAGCGATTTGGTCGCATCGACTTCTTAATTAATAATGCAGGTCCTTACATATTTGAAAGAAAGAAACTAGTGGATTATGATGATGAGGAATGGCATGAGATGATTGATGGAAATTTAACAGCTGTTTTTCATCTTATAAAAAAAACAATTCCAATTATGAGAACACAAAAATTCGGAAGAATTATTACTTATGGATTCCAAGGAGCGGACGCAGCACCTGGATGGATTTATCGCTCTGCTTTTAGTGCAGCAAAAGTAGGGTTAGTTTCTTTAACAAAAACCCTTGCTCTAGAGGAGGCGGAGCACGGCATAACTGCAAATATGGTTTGCCCGGGAAATATCCTTGGGGAAATGAAGGAAACCTCTATAGAAGAATCACGTAAAATCTATGACTCTCAAACTCCGATAGGAAGGTCTGGGACCGGCGAAGATATGGCAAGAGTTGTGTCTTTTTTATGCGAAGAAGACTCTGATATGATTACAGGTTCCATCCTTGAGGTTACAGGTGGACTAAATGTCATCAACCGATATCGCTAATTCATCTATTGAAAAGGTATTTTATTCATGATTATTAAGTGTTATAGTTTAAGCTGATAGGACTTATTATTTTTACATAACATTGATTTAGAAACATTCAGGAGGGAAAGGTAATGCGTATCGGTGTTCCTAAAGAAATTAAAAATAACGAAAATCGAGTAGCCATGACACCAGCTGGAGTTGTAAATCTAGTTCACTATGGGCATGAAGTTTTTATTGAATCTGGAGCAGGTGAGGGTTCTGGATTTCCTGATCATGATTATGTCGATGCAGGAGCAAAAATCGTAGAAACTGCAAATGAAGCATGGTCCATGGAGATGGTGATGAAGGTTAAGGAGCCACTTCCATCTGAATACGGTTATTTTAGGGAAGATTTAATTCTATTTACTTATTTGCATTTGGCCCCTGAACCTGAATTAACAGCAGCGTTAACGAAAAATAAAGTGGTCGGTATTGCATATGAAACAGTCCAACTTCCAAATGGATCATTACCTTTATTAACACCGATGAGTGAAGTGGCTGGAAGAATGTCATCCCAAATAGGTGCCCAATTTTTAGAAAAGCCGAATGGTGGAAAGGGTATATTGTTAGCTGGTGTACCCGGTGTTAAGAGAGGAAAAGTCACGATCATTGGTGGCGGAGTTGCTGGCACAAATGCAGCGAAAATGGCGATAGGTCTTGGGGCCGAAGTTACAATTATTGATCTAAATCCTGAACGTTTACGTCAATTGGATGATACATTTGGAAATGATATTACAACGCTTATGTCAAACCCCTTAAATATTGCAAATGCAGTAAAAGAATCTGATTTAGTCATCGGTGCCGTTCTTATTCCAGGTGCAAAAGCTCCTAAGTTAGTAACCGAAGAAATGATTCGAAGCATGTCACCAGGTTCAGTCGTTGTTGATATTGCAATAGACCAGGGAGGTATATTTGAAACAACGGATCGAATTACAACCCATGATAATCCAACATATGTTAAACACGAGGTTGTTCATTACGCTGTAGCCAATATGCCTGGTGCTGTGCCACGAACTTCAACCATTGCCTTAACAAATGTGACAGTGCCATATGCAATTCAAATTGCGAATAAAGGCTTTAAACAAGCATGTATAGATAACGAAGCATTATTAAAAGGAATCAATACGCTACATGGCTATGTTACCTATAAAGCGGTTGCAGATGCACATGGTTTAACCTATTCTAATACAAAGCAACTACTTGGAATTTCTTAAAACTAATACTTTACTAGAATAAGAAAACTCGGAAAATGAATTCCGAGCTTTCTTTATTTTATTTAATAATTTGTAAATCTTTGGGGTATTTAGTTAAAACCTCAACTCTATCATTAGTAATAAGAACGTCATCTTCTATACGCACACCACCAGTTCCTTCGACATAAATCCCTGGTTCAATTGTGAAGGACATTCCTTCTTGTAGGATACTCGTATTTGTTGCGTTCATTGAAGGAAATTCATGTACATCAATCCCTAAGCCGTGGCCGAGCCGATGAGTAAAATAATCACCATAGCCGGCATTGGTAATAATGGAACGAGCAATTTTATCAAGAGCACCTATTTCTACTCCAGGTTTACATTCAGAAATAGCGGCTTTTTGTGCTTTTAAAACAGTTTCATAAATCTTTTCTTGCTCTTCATTTACTTCCCCAAAAGCAACCGTTCGTGTAATGTCAGAACAGTAACCGTCTAAAACAACACCTAAGTCAAAAAGAACAAAATCTCCATGCTGGAATTTTGCTAAACCAGGTTTACCATGTGGACTCGCTGTTTTTAAACCGGTCAACACCATCGTTGCAAACGACATCTGCCTTATTCCTTTTTTCTTAAGTTCAAATTCAATGCTTCCAATTACATCGAGTTCAGTCTTCCCTTTATTAATTGCATGGACACCAACTTCGACTCCAAAATCTGCTAACAAGGCAGCTTCCCTTAAAATGGAAGCCTCTTTTTTATCCTTTATCATTCTTAAAGTATGTAATTTTTCTTCTGCAGAAACAATGCTACTCTTTGGATAGAGTGATTTCAAATGCTCGTATCGTGCGATATTCATATGCTCTTTTTCAATTGCGATTGTATGTCCATCTATGTTTCTTTTTTCTAAGGCTACTTTAATAAGCTCCCATGGATCATCGGTATCACTAAAACTAACAATTTCGTGAGGCCAACCGCTAGAACGAGCCTGAGTTACCTCCATTTTTGGACAGACTAAAAACGGTTCCTCTTTTTGAAATATAAATAATGCCAATAATCTTTCGTGAGGCTCTGTATAAAATCCAGATAAGTAAAAAACGTTTGGTGTCGAGGTCACCATACTAAATGAAATGTCCTTTTCTCTAATCCATGAGGAAAGTTTATTTAATCGTTCTTCCATTAACTCACACCCTTTTTCCTTAATAATGATAGCTTAGCAACTCCTGTTATGATTGTAAACTTTTCATAATGTTTGCAAAATAATGAAATGGTTAAGCTGTTTTCTAAATGATTGTTGTATTTAAAACGAATTAACTATAATTAGATGGTGCTCACTTGATTGGAACGGAAGGTGTGTGACTCCTGCGGGATCTGCAGGAAGGATGAGACCCCGCAGGCACGAGGAGGCTCATCACCGGCCCCGCGGAAAGCACACACCTGGAGTGCAAATCAACATACCTTAGTTAAATAGCAACAAAGTTTAAGAAAACAGCAAATGGTTAAAATGAAAGGAGTTTCACTGTGAGAATAGAAATACATATAGAACTATAAAATATTTAGGAGGGATTTCTTTGAAGGTTTCTTTTCACGGACACGCAGTTGTTAAAATTCAGACTGGAGAAACAAAAATTATCATTGATCCTTTTATTACTGGAAATGGACAAACGGATCTTAACGTAGAGGATGAAATGGTTGATGTCATTCTTCTAACCCATGGACACAATGACCATGTTGGGGACACGGTTGAACTAGCTAAAAAAAATAATGCATTAGTCATTGCACCAAATGAATTAGCAGATTACTTAGGTTGGCAGGGAGTGAAGACTCACCCTATGCATATCGGAGGATCATATCAGTTTGATTTTGGCACTGTTAAATTTACACAAGCCTTCCATGGCTCAAGCTATGTAATTGAAGAGCCGAAACAAATCATTTATACAGGAATGCCAGCCGGTATTTTGTTTAAGGCTGAAGGAAAAACAATCTTTCATGCAGGGGATACTGCACTGTTTTCCGATATGAAAATGATCGGTGAGAGAAATGAGATTGATGTTGCATTTCTCCCAATTGGGGATAATTTTACAATGGGGCCAGAAGATGCTGTGGCTGCAGCAGAATGGCTTAATGCTAAAATAGTGGTTCCGATTCACTATAATACTTTTCCTATCATTGAACAAAATCCAACAGAATTTATTGCACTGCTAAAGTCAAACGTAGGGAGAGTCCTAAAACCAGGTGAAGGGATTAGCTTCTAGATCATCACACTCGAAGCAGGATATAAATGATCAATCATTTATATCCTGCTTTTAAGTATGTTTTGGTACAAGTCAGCATAAAATGAACCAAGCTTATGTTTGGGGAGGAATAAGTCTGAAATAACTAGTACGACCACAATATCTAGAAAAGAGCATAACAAATAAACCACCAATTGGTGATTTTTTAAAAATATTGATTAAGGGTTGATCAAGAAGCTTCTAGCACATGATAACCA
>JBEQAC010000089.1:0-12056 GCA_041640535.1 Bacillaceae bacterium | reverse complement strand
GTTCGCCGCGCCCAAGATGTTATGGACATTCGTTATTTATTAGAAGAACATCAAGCATCACATATTCAAATTATCCCGAAGATTGAAAATCAAGAGGGTGTGGATAATATTGATGAAATATTAGAGGTATCAGATGGCCTAATGGTTGCACGCGGAGATTTAGGAGTAGAGATTCCTGCTGAGGAAGTGCCTCTAGTTCAAAAGATGTTAATTGCAAAATGTAATGAACAAGGGAAACCTGTTATTACTGCAACACAAATGTTAGATTCTATGCAACAAAATCCAAGACCAACTCGTGCAGAAGCAAGTGATGTGGCTAATGCGATTTTAGATGGAACAGATGCTATTATGTTATCGGGAGAAACAGCTGCTGGAAATTATCCAGTCGAGGCTGTACGTATGATGCATACAATCGCAGTAAGAACTGAGCAGTCCCTCGCATATGAATCGATTCTTTCGCAAAAAAGTAAAGAGGCAAAAATTACGATTACGGATGCGATTGGACAATCCGTTGCATATACGGCACTAAACTTAAATTTAGCAGCCATTGCCTGCCCAACAGAATCAGGATATACGGCAAGAATGATTTCAAAATATCGACCAAAGGCGCCAATTGTTGCCATGTCACCAAGTGATACTGTAACACGTCAATTGTCATTGGTTTGGGGTGTTCATTCTCGTGGGGGATTAATCAACGATACGACTGATAATATGTTTGAGGCTTGTGTTCAAGCTGCAATTGAAGCGGGCGTTGTAAAATCAGGAGACGATCTAATCCTTACTGGAGGAGTACCATTAGGAGAAACAGGGGCAACCAATTTAATGAAGATTCACAGAGTAGGATAAAAACAAAAGTCTTAGGATTTTATATAATTTAGTCAGTCCCCAAGAAACCTTTAAAATGGTTTCTTGGGGATTTTTCCTATTTACTGAGATTAGCACTTTTTGGTGAAAATATACATATCATTACTATTGGTTTTAAATTTATTATATAAAATAGTGGCCTTCTTCTTTATATTAGGAAAATAAATATCATCTTAAAGTATTGACCAATTACATCGATGAATGATAATCTGTAATTAATTAGTTTGGTAAACTAATTAAGTAGTAGTGAAAATTATTACTTAATAGTGAATACTAGTTATTAAGATTATTAACAGGGGAGTTGATTTTCAAATGCTATATCCAATTATGACAGAAACACGTAGCATTATTGATTTAAATGGGATTTGGAAGTTTAAGTTAGATACTGGTAACGGAATTCAAGAAAAGTGGTTTGACAGCGAATTATCCGACACGATGAATATGGCAGTTCCGTCTTCTTACAATGATATTGGGGTATTGGGAGAAATCCGAAATCATGTTGGTTTAGTGTGGTATGAGCGTGAATTTATCGTTCCAGCGTTTTTCTCAGAGGAGCGTATTGTCCTTCGCTTTGGTTCAGCCACTCATAAAGCGAAAGTATATGTAAATGGGAAGTTAGCTGTGGAACATGAAGGAGGCTTTTTACCATTTGAAGTTGATTTGGCCGGATATTTACAACCAGGAAAAAATAGATTAACGGTTGCGGTAGATAATGTATTAGATGAGACAACACTTCCAGTAGGATTTGTTCGCGAGCGTGAGATTGAAGGAGTAGGAAAAGTAGTAAGAAACCAACCGAACTTTGATTTCTTTAACTATGCAGGATTACATCGTCCAGTAAAAATTTATACAACTCCTCAAACTTATGTAGAGGATATATCGGTTGTTACAGATATTGATGGGACAGTACAATATAAAATTGAGATTGCTGGTGTTGCCGATGTAAATGTAAGCGCAATTGATGAAAATGGAAAAGTAATTGCTACAGCAAGTGGAGCAGAAGGTACAATTAAGATTCCAGATGTAAGACTATGGGAACCGCTAAATCCATATTTATATACGTTTAAATTTGAACTGACGAAAGAAGGTCAAACTGTCGATGTGTATGAACAACTTGTAGGTGTACGTACAGTCGAAGTTAAAGATGGTAAGTTTTTAGTTAATGACAAGCCATTCTATTTCAAAGGGTTTGGAAAACATGAAGATACCCCGATCCGTGGAAGAGGATTTGACGAAGCTGCTAATATAATGGATTTCAATTTAATAAAATGGATTGGTGCTAACTCCTTCCGTACAGCTCATTATCCTTACTCAGAAGAATTAATGCGACTTGCTGACCGTGAAGGAATCGTGGTAATCGATGAAACACCTGCAGTTGGAGTTCATTTAAACTTTATGGCAACCTTCATGGGTGGTGGCAGTTTCCGCAATACATGGGAGCATATTGGGACGTACGAACACCATCGTCAAGTGATTAAAGAGCTAGTCGCACGTGATAAGAATCATCCTTGTGTGGTCATGTGGTCAATTGCAAACGAGCCAGCAACAGAAGAACCAGGTGCACGCGAATACTTTGAACCATTGGTCAACTTAACGAAGGAGCTGGATCCACAGAAACGCCCTGTTACGATCGTAACACATTTAGGATCTACTCCTGATAAAGATCAAATTGCTGAGATAGTCGACGTACTAGCATTGAATCGTTATTATGGTTGGTATGTTGAAGGTGGAGAATGGGAGATTGTGAAAGCACAGCTACGAAATGAATTTAATGGCTGGAGAAAGCGTTGTCCTGGAAAGCCGATTATGTTTACAGAATACGGTGCAGACACGGTTGCGGGTATGCATGATGTGGATCCCGTTATGTTTACAGAAGAATTCCAAGTAGAATATTACCGTGTTAATCACGAAGTTTTTGATGAGTACGAAGAATTCGTTGGTGAGCAGGTATGGAACTTTGCAGATTTTGCTACCAGTCAAGGAATTATACGTGTTCAAGGGAATAAAAAAGGTATTTTTACTCGTGAACGTAAACCTAAAGCAGCGGCGCATGAACTAAGAAAACGCTGGATGAACATTCCGGATTTTGGTTACAAGGGTTAGAAAAAAATTTTAGTAGGGTGTTGAATACGTCAACGCCCTGCTGTAGATAAATAATTCGTTTACTAAACAAATAATTAAGAAAATGTAAGCACTTTGTGAAGTGGAAAAGTAATATTATATTCGACCATTTTTGAAAGCGTATTATTTCAGCGTTTTAAATAAAAATAGGTATTAGACGGAAAAGAGGCGATGACATGGCAGTTGTACAAGAAACAAGAAATGATTTTGTAAATCGATCGAAGATTTGGCAAATCGGTTTCTTTGCTCTTAATAATACAGCAACAAACCTCTATATGTTCGCAATGGGCTTTGTTGCTTATTATGCAACAGGCATAGCAGGGGTTGCGGTAGTCCTGATTAGCACGATTCTGACTGCGATGCGGTTATTTGATGGCATTACGGATCCGCTTATAGGTTATATCATTGATAAGACAAATTCGAAAATAGGGAAATTTAGACCATTTATTATACTTGGAAACATTATTCTGGCTATAACAGTTCTGATATTGTTTAATGTGACACATCATGTTCCAGAATTACTTCGTTTGCCATTCTTTATAGTAGTCTATGGGATTCATATTATTGGTTATACATGTCAGACAGCATGCACAAGAGCAGCTCAGACTGTATTAACAAATGATCCAAAGCAACGCCCGATTTTCTCTGCATTTGATGCAACCTATAATACGATTTTGTTTGTAGGAGGTCAATTTTTTATCGCATCATACCTTCAACCAAAGCATGGTGGGTTTAATGAAGACTTTTTTACCGAGTTTAATACAATTGCCATCATAGTAGCAGCGATCTTTACCTGTTTGGCTGTTGTGGGTATATGGGAAAAAGATCAGACGAAATACTTTGGTTTTGCAGAAAAAACAGTAAAAACCAGTCTACGCGATTACTGGCCGGTTATTAAGCGGAATCGCCCCCTTCAAATGCTAGTAATTGCAGCTTCAACCGATAAGCTGGCAGGACAGATTCAACGACAACCGGTTGTACCTGTCATGTTTTTTGGTATTCTACTTGGTGACTATGCATTAAGCGGCACGGTTTCAATGATTACCATCATCCCTACACTGATTATGACATATCTTGGTGTCGGATATGCACGTAAAAAAGGCTTGAAAAATACGTTTGTTAGGGCTACATGGGGTGCTTTATTCTCATTCTCCCTGCTACTTGTGTTCTTTCTGTTGGTTAACGATCCGTCTGTCATCTCACTATCAAACTTAGGAATGACAACCATTGTTTTTCTCGTTCTCTACACATTAGGCTTTGCTTTCATGGGGTTAACTGGAAATTTGGTTATTCCAATGATTGCGGATGCATCGGACTATGAAACACATATTACTGGCCGTTATGTACCAGGGATGATTGGAACCATCTTTTCATTTGTAGATAAATTAATTTCATCTCTTGCAACGACCATTGTAGGACTATTGCTGGCAGCAATTGGATTTAAAACGATGTTCCCAGAAGTGGACACACCTTTAACAACAGGATTGCTTGGGATGGCTCTGTTCTTTACTCTAGGAATTCCGATTCTTGGTTGGATAGCATCTCTGATTGCGATGAAGTTTTATGAGTTAGATGATAAGCGCATGGCAGAAATTCAAAAAGAGATATCAGATGTAAAGCACATGCTTGTTGAGAAAAATCAGATCTCTGTAGAACCAACAGCAAAAAATCTTTAATATAAAACGTGGGTACCGTCAATGGCGGTACCTTGTTTGGTTGGAGGAACTTCAAAGAATAGACAAACTTCCAATATTGACGAACCGCTAGAACAAATGATATTCTTTAATTAATTAGTTTACAAAACAAATTAATAAGAACATCTACTAGATAATGAGATTAAGAAGGGATTTGAGGAACTATGTCAAAACAGCAAATCGGTGTCATAGGCTTAGCGGTAATGGGGAAAAACCTCGCGCTAAATATTGAAAGTAGAGGCTATTCTGTTTCTGTATTTAATCGTTCATATGATAAAACAGAAGAGTTTTTAAAGAATGAAGCAGAAGGAAAAAACTTTGTCGGTGCAAAGACAATTCAAGAATTTGTTGAATCATTAGAAAAGCCAAGAAAAATCTTGTTAATGGTGAAAGCAGGTACTGCGACAGATGCAACCATTGAATCTTTAAAATCTTACCTTGAAAAAGAAGATATCCTCATTGATGGTGGAAACACATTTTTTCAAGATACCATAAGACGCAATCAGGAATTGGAGAAAACAGGCATTCATTTTATTGGAACGGGAGTATCAGGGGGAGAAGAAGGAGCCCTTAAAGGTCCTTCAATCATGCCTGGGGGCCAGAAACAAGCATATGAACTGGTAGAGCCTATTTTAAAGTCTATCTCGGCAAAAGTAGAAGGTGATGCTTGCTGCACCTATATTGGTCCAAATGGAGCCGGTCATTATGTGAAAATGGTGCATAATGGGATTGAGTATGGAGATATGCAGTTAATTTGTGAGGCGTATTTTATCCTGAAAAATGTCCTTGGATTAAGTGCTGACGAGCTCCACGAAGTGTTTGGAGAATGGAATAAAGGAGAGCTAGACAGCTATTTAATTGAAATTACAGCAGATATATTTACAAAAGTGGATGAAGAAACTGGAAAACCCCTTGTTGATTTAATATTGGATACAGCTGGACAAAAAGGAACAGGGAAATGGACAAGTCAGAATGCATTAGATTTGGGTGTTCCGTTACCAATTATTACAGAGTCAGTATTTGCTCGTTTTATTTCAGCTATGAAAGATGAGCGTGTGAAAGCAAGCAAATTATTAATAGGACCAAAAGTTGAAGCTTTTAGAGGGAATAAAGAAGAGCTAATTGAAGCGGTACGTAAGGCTTTATATTTTAGCAAAATTGTTTCTTACGCCCAAGGGTTTGCTCAAATGCGAGCTGCATCGGAGGAATACGATTGGAATCTTAACTATGGGGACATCGCGATGATTTTCCGTGGTGGATGTATTATTCGCGCACAATTCTTACAGAAAATTAAAGATGCTTATGATCGGGATGCAAATTTAGCAAACCTTTTATTAGACCCATACTTTAAGGAAATTGCTGAAAACTATCAAGCGGCATTGCGCCAGGTTGTTGGATTGGCAATTGAGAGTGGAATTCCAGTACCAGCCTTTTCAAGTGCTATTGCATATTATGACAGCTATCGCTCCGAAACCTTACCAGCGAATTTATTACAAGCACAACGTGATTACTTTGGTGCTCACACGTATCAGCGTGTCGATAAAGAGGGAGTTTTTCATACGAACTGGATTTGATTTATATCCCTTAAAATTAAATATTATTGTAAAAAATCCCTTCCTGATCCAAACTATTAGGAAGGGTTTTTTCTCTTGAAAATTAAAACAAAGAACACTCTCAGAACATTTTGTTGAAAATCTCGGCATTCTGAGGTAATGATTCTTATCTTCACTTTTTATAAAATAAAACTAGCTTCATGGAGGGAATGATATCTATGAATGAACACTTACATGCATATTACCGCATGGAGGGAATGGGAGAATATAGTTTAGACTTTCATTCTCATGAGGAGTATGAAATCTATCTCTTTCATTCAGGATCATGTCGCTATTTGATACACAATCATATCTACGACCTTGAGCCAGGAGATTTGTTGTTAATGGATGGCATGGCTCTTCATAAGCCAAATATAAGTCCAAATAGTGAGTATATTCGCAGTATCGTCCATTTCTCCCCACATTGGATTAAAAATATATTATCTGAAATGGGGAGTCTTTATCTACTAGAAGTATTTGAAGAACTGCATCATTGTCTCATTCGTACAAATGAAAGCAAGGAGTTTCAACGATTAGAAGAAGCAGTCAGTCGACTTGCAGAGATGAAGGAATTACAGGAATGTACTGACATTTATACGGTAACCGAATATAAAGTATTGCTAATACAAGTGTTAATTTGTGTTCATCGAATTCTTCAAATGCACTCGATTAAAATTCCTGATAAAAAAGGGGAAAAAGCGGGCCATGCAGAAAATATAGCGACTTTTATACAATCCAATTATGTTGAAAAATTGACGTTAGAAAAGATTGCGAAGGAGCTTAATTTAAGTAAGTCCTATGTAGCACATGTATTTAAAGAAATGACAGGCTTTACCGTGATGGAGTATTTGATGGGGTGCCGATTGACACAAGTGAAATATTTACTTGAAATGGAACCTGATAAACCATTAAAAGACATTGCCTATGAAAATGGTTTTGAAAACGTTTCCCACTTTAGTCGTTTTTTTCGCGAAAAGGTTGGAATGACACCGAAAGAATACAGAAGTTTAAGGTTAATGAACCAATAAATAGGAACAATAAAGCCATGTAAAAAGAGGAGCGATCGGAAATGATTCAAGGCTTAGCGATATCAGGGTTTTCTGATGAGATTTCCGCTGATTTTGATACACAGCTTGAGGTAGTATCAAATTTAGGAATGAACTACATCTCATTAAGGGGAATTGATGGTAAAAATATAGGAGATTTTACAGTAAATGAAATAGTTGAAAATGTTTTACCAAGGCTTCAAGAATCAGACATTGATGTATCTTCGATTGGTTCTCCAATCGGCAAAGTGTTTATCAATGATGAAGCAGGTTTTGTAAAACAAAAAAAGATGTTAGATACGCTTTGTCAAATTAGCAATCTATTAAATTGCCAATACATTCGGATCTTTAGTTTCTATATTCCAAAGGGAGAGGATCCTGATCTCTATAAAGAGGATGTCATAAGAAAATTAAAAGAGTTTGCCTCGATTGCAGAAAAGTATGGGGTGATTCTATTACATGAAAATGAAAAGGAGATTTATGGTGATATTGCTAGACGCTGTAATGAAATATTGAAAGAGGTTGCTTCTCCATTCTTTAAAGGCATTTTTGACTTTGCGAATTTTGTACAATGTGGAGAAGACACACAGGAATGCTATAACCTCCTAAAGGATGAAATTGTTTATATTCATATTAAGGATGCCACTAGTACAGATAGCCAAAACGTGGTATGTGGGACGGGAGAGGGGAAAATACCTGAACTATTAACAAAGTTTATCCAAAGTGGTTACAAAGGCTTTTTAACTCTTGAACCTCATCTGGTTTTGTTTGATTCTTTAAAAGATTTAGAGCTTGAGGATGCAAATGAGGTCATAAAAAATAATAAAGGCTTGGATGGTGCAGGTGGATATCAGCTTCAATATGAGGCTCTATTAAATATTCTAAATAAAATTGAAGGCGGGGAGAATTGAGAATGAAAAAAGTGAGATTAGGGATTATTGGTATTGGTGCTCAAGGGGGAGCTTACGCTGGATTTATTTTAGATGGAAAAGTGAAAAACATGGAACTGGGGGCTATAAGTGATATTGACCCAGCAAACAAAGCCATGTGTTTAGAAAAGTATCCTAACATTCCTTTCTATGAAAATTATATTGACATGCTTGAGAGCGGAGATGTCGATGCAGTTGTGACTTGTGTTCCACACTTTCTTCATCCAGAAATCGGGATTCAATCATTAAAAAGAAATGTTCATGTTTTGGTAGAAAAGCCAGCAGGTGTTTATACAAAGCAAGTGAAAGAATTAAATGAGTTCGCAGCATCGAAGCCAGAATTAACCTTTGGAATCTTCTTTAATCAGAGAACAAATCCGCTTTATCAAAAAGTAAAAGAGCTTATTGATGGAGGAGAGATCGGCGCGATTCGTCGCACAAACTGGCTCATTACAACATGGTGGAGACCGCAAGGATATTATGACCAAAATGCATGGAGAGCCACATGGCAAGGGGAAGGTGGCGGTGTTCTTGTCAATCAAGCACCACATCAAATTGATTTACTGCAGTGGATATGTGGAATGCCCAAAAAAGTATATTCCAATCTGAAATATGGTTACCAGCGGAATATTACTGTAGAAGATGAAGTAACAGCATTGCTTGACTATGGGAATGGAGCAACAGGTGTATTTATTACTTGTACACATGATGTTCTCGGAACGGATCGATTTGAGATTTTAGGAGATAAAGGGAAAATTATCGTAGATGACAGCAAGAAATTGACAGTTAAGCGACTGAAAAAACCAGAATCTGAGATGAGTACCTCTATGAGTATGGCAGATGTGATGGAAATTTTCATGGGTGGAAATCAATCTGATATATATTCGGAAGAAATCATTGAGTTTAATAGTGTTTGGGGAGCGCAACACATCACTGTTTTGGAAAACTTTGCTGCTAATATTGTTGAGGGTACGCCGTTAATTGCACCTGGCAGTGATGGAATTCATGGGGTAGCATTAGCTAACGCGATTCATCTTTCAAGTTGGTTAGGAAAGGAAGTAGAGCTTCCAATTGATGAAGAGTTATTTTTAGAAGAAATAAATAAGAAAATTAGAGAAGAGAAAAACCAACTTGTAAAGCAATAAAAATGAAATGGAGGAGGTACAAAGTGAAAAAAGGGAAAATTGGTGTTCAAATGATGATGCTAAAAGGGAAAGTAGAAGAACTGGGCGTCTATGAAACGATGAAAAAACTAAATGAACTAGGCTTTCGTAGTGTTGAGGTATCACAAATTCCAATGACACCAGAAAATGTAGCGGAGCTAAAAAGAGCATCACTAGATTTTCAAATTGAAATTGCTTCACTTACAGCAGCTGTAGAACCGATGATGTCTGGCATGCCTGGAGAGACTTTAGCAAATGATTTTGAGAAGATCGTAGGAGATTGCAAAGCTCTCAACTGTAAGTTCTTACGAATAGGGATGCTCCCGTTTTCTGTACTTGGAGATAAAGATAATATCTTGGGATTTATTGACCGAGCCGAAACCATGGCAGAGAGATTAGCACAACATGGAATTGAATTATATTATCATAACCATCATATCGAATTTCAAAAATATGAAGGTGAATATTTACTGGATATCATTAAAAATAATACTTCTAAGCTAGGCTTTGAGTTAGATGTTCACTGGATTCATCGAGGCGGAGAAAATCCAATTCAGGTGATAAGAAATTACGCGGGTCGTATTTCGTTATTACACTTAAAGGATTATCGTATTGGCCAGATTGATATGAGTGCGTTGTCGAGTGGTGATATGAGTAAATTTATGCAAGCCTTCTCAAATGTAATTGAATTTGCAGAAGTGGGGGAAGGCAGCCTTGATATGAAGGGGATTATTGATGCTGGCCTTGATAGTGGATCACAGTATTTCTTAATAGAACAAGATGATGTGTATGGGCGTGATCCTTTTGATTGTTTAAAAACATCCGCCGATAATCTGAGAAAACTAGGATATGGAGATTGGTTTTAAGTACTAGCTTTAATAAGTTCGTTTAATAAACTAACAATTTGTCAGTTTATTAAACCACCAAAAATAAAAGCGCTTACAAAAAATAGGAGGTGAGAAAAAAAGAAATTCAATGTCGTTAATGGTGGACATACTTTTAAGTTTCATGCAGTTTAGTATCTTTATAAAAGGCTATTTTCTAAAAGATTGTTGTTTTTAAAACGAATTAGATGGGGCTCAGTTGATTGGAACGGAAGGTGTGTGACTCCTGCGGGATTTGCAGGAAGGATGAGACACCGCAGGCACGAGGAGGCTCATCACCTGCCCCGCGGAAAGCACACACCTGGAGTGCAAATCAACCTACCTTAGTTAAATAGCAACAAATTTTACGAAAAGCGCCTTATAAAAAAGGGGAGTTCTTATGTCAACAATCAATATAAAAGCGAATGAACATAGCTATCATACCTCGAAACCATGGAAAATTGGGTTATTTGCTCTAAATAATACTGCAACAAACTTTTATATGTTTGCCATGATGTTTGTTTCTTACTATGCTACAGGTGTAGCAGGACTAACAGTCGTGATGGTTAGTACAATTTTAACCTTAATGAGAGTCTTTGACGGAATTACCGATCCGCTTATTGGTTTTGTGATTGATAAGACGGAATCTCGTTTTGGAAAATTTAGGCCGTTAATGATTATTGGGAATGTAATTTTAGCAGTGTCATTATTAATCATGTACAATGTTACTCACATGCTGCCAAAACCATATCAATTATCCTTTTTTATCGCAATCTATCTCATTCACATTATTGGCTATACATTTCAAACAGCGTGTACAAAAGCGGCACAAACGGTATTAACAAATAGTCCAAAGCAGCGTCCACTATTTTCTGTTTTTGATGCAACGTATAATACGGCTCTATTTGTAGGAATGCAAATCGTCGTTGCCTCCTATCTTGTTCCAAAATATGGGGGCTTTGAAATGGGGCTTTTCTCAGAGTTAAATACGTATACGATCATCGCTTCCGGAATTTTTACACTTTTAGCTGTAGTTGGAATATGGGAAAAGGACCGTAAGGAGTTTTTTGGCTTAGCGGAAAAGACGGTACAAACGAATTTCCGTGATTATTGGCCAATTCTTAAAGGAAATAGACCATTACAAATGCTAGTCATCTCAGCTTCTACTGATAAATTAGCAGGAAGTATAGGAAGACAACCGGCGGTAGGGATTATGTTTTTTGGTATCTTGATTGGTGATTATGCCCTTAGTGGAACCTTATCACTAGTAACCGTCATCCCTACTCTTATCATAACGTATATTGGGCTTGGAATCGCTAGAAAGCGAGGATTAAAGAAGTCCTTTGTTGGCGGAACTTGGTTAGCGTTGATTTCTTTTGCACTATTAGCTGTGTTTCTCTTAATCATTGATCCTACAACTATTTCTTTAACAAACATTGGACTAACGACCGTTATTTTTCTCATCTTATACAGTGCCGGTTTAGGGTTTAGCAGTTTAACCGGGAATATGGTCATTCCGATGATTGCTGATTGTTCCGATTATGAAACATATAAAACAGGGCGCTTTATTCCGGGGATGCTAGGGACGATTTTTTCATTCGTGGATAAACTAATCTCTTCTTTAGCCGCAACAATCGTTGGCGTGTTGCTTGCCATGATTGGGTTTAAAGAAGTGTTCCCACAAATAGGTGATATGTTAACTCCTACTTTACTTAGTATGACTTTATTTCTTATGTTTGGTATTCCGATTCTTGGGTGGGTGGCTTCCATCATTGCGATGAAAT
>JBEQAC010000088.1:0-12102 GCA_041640535.1 Bacillaceae bacterium | reverse complement strand
GAAGTAATTATGGAAGAAGTGAAGATAATGAAACTAATGTTTGTCTAATTTCAACCTTCACTTTTTCAATTACTTTTTAAGGGTCAAGTCTCAGATACATTATATTCCACTAGATTCGGAGGATTTAGTAATGATTAAAAAAATTTACATTGTTCGTCATTGTGAAGCAACAGGACAACCTTCTGAATCACCACTAACAGAAAAAGGCTTTGCTCAAGCTACCTCCTTATCTAATTTTTTCTCAGAGATTACTTTAGACCAAATCATCTCAAGTCCATTTGTACGTGCGATTCAATCTGTCGAGCCCTTAAGCCATTCTAAAAATCTAGTTATAAAGAAAGATGAACGGTTAGCAGAACGTATCCTAAGTACAGATCATTTACCTGATTGGCTCGAAAAGCTTCAAACAACTTTTATCGATATGACAGTAAAATTTGAAGGCGGAGAGTCAAGTAAAGAAGCAATGGCAAGAATCGTCGAGGTTGTAAAAGAGGTTCTAAGTAGTGATATAAAAAATACAATAATCGTTACTCATGGGAACATCATGTCCTTACTATTACATTATTTTGATCATCATTTTGGCTTTGAAGCTTGGAAAAATTTGAGTAATCCTGACGTATTTGTTTTATCGGCAACAGATCAAGATGTTAAGATTGAACGCTTATGGGAGATCAATACTCTTGATCATCATTAGGCATCTACATAATCTTTTCAACTATGAAATAAATAATTGCAGTAATTGGAAATATATTGTAATATATAAAATAATCAACCAACGGATAATCTATAAAGCAATGATGAGGACACGAATTACTTTTTACGGTTTCCAGAGAGGGAAGAGGTTGCTGAGATCTTCCTAACGCAGGAAAGTAATTTACCACCACTGAGCTATGTCAGGGAAATTTAGTATCTGATATCGTTATGCTACGTTACAGCTCCAAAGCCATGAGTTTTTACTTATGGAAATTTGGGTGGAACCACGGGTATTACACACTCGTCCCTTACATAGGGATGGGTGTGTTTTTTATTTTTAATTGAAGAATGAAAAAGCGATGATAAGGACATGAATTACTTTTACGGTTTTCAGAGAGGGAAGAAGTGCTGAGATCTTCCTAACGCAGAAAAGTAATTTACCACCTTTTGAGCTATGTCAGGGAAATTTAGTATCTGATATCGTTATGCTACGTTATAGCACCAAAGCCATGGGTTTTTTACTTATGGGAATTTGGGTGGAACCACGGGTATTACACACTCGTCCCTTGTATGAGGGATGGGTGTGTTTTTTATTTTACAAAAATAAAGGAGTGAAAGAGATGTTTATTGAAATTAAATTACCAGATGGAAATATAAAGAGGCTTGAAAAGGGTGTAACAGTAAGCAGTGTAGCGGAAGCCATTAGTTTAAGTTTAAGAAAAAACGCTGTGGTAGCAAAAGTAAACAATCAACTGGTGGATTTAAGCTACAAACTAGAAGAAGATGCAGAGTTAATGATCTTCACTCTCGATTCAGAAGAAGGACTAAAAGTGTTAAAACATACAACAGCTCATGTGTTAGCCCAAGCAGTAAAACGATTATATGGAAATGTACAGCTAGGAATTGGCCCTATAACAGAGGATGGCTTTTTCTATGATATGAAACTAGACGATAGCTTAACTACGGATGATCTACTCAAGATTGAAAAAGAGATGGAAAGGATCATTAACGAAGAATTAGAAATAAAACGTATAGAGATATCGTATGAACAAGCAGAAGCATTATTCGAAAAAAGAGGCGAGCACTTTAAATTACAATTATTAGAGGATATCCCGTCAAATGAAAAAATTTCTTTGTACCAACACGGTGAATTTATTGACCTTTGCCGCGGACCTCACCTGCCGTCAACTGGACTAATCAAAGCAATGAAATTAACTCGTGTATCAGGTGCTTATTGGCGTGGTGATTCTCAAAATGAAGTGCTTCAACGTGTCTATGGTGTTGCGTTCCATAGGAAAACGGATTTAGATGAGTATCTTGCTTTTCTAAAGGAAGCTGCCAAAAGAGATCATCGAAAATTAGGAAAACAATTGGAGCTATTCATGTTTTCCGAAGAAGCTCCTGGGATGCCGTTTTATTTGCCGAAGGGACAACTAATCAGAAATGAATTGGAGCGCTTTTCACGTGAGCTTCAAAATCATGCAGATTATGATGAAGTTCGTACGCCGTATATGATGAATCAACGCCTATGGGAACAATCTGGGCACTGGGAGCATTATCATGAAAATATGTATTTTTCTGAGATAGATCAGACTAAGTTTGCCTTGAAGCCTATGAATTGCCCAGGTCATATGCTTATTTTTAAAAATAATCTTTATTCCTATAGAGACCTTCCGATTCGAATGGCTGAATTTGGTCAGGTCCATCGCCATGAGTATAGTGGAGCATTAAATGGAATGCTTCGTGTTCGTACATTTTGTCAAGATGATGCTCATATCTTTGTTAGAGAGGACCAAATTGAAAGTGAAATTAAACAAGTATTCCAGCTTGTTGATCAAGTATATCGTACATTTGGTTTTGATTATTCAGTTGAGCTTTCTACTCGACCCGAGGATTCACTTGGAGACGATCACTTATGGGAGGTATCAGAAGAGTCACTTAAGAATGTGCTTAAAGAGCTAAAAATTGATTACTCATTAAATAAAGGAGATGGAGCCTTTTACGGTCCAAAAATCGATTTTCACATTAAAGATGCGCTAAAACGTAGTCATCAATGTGCAACAATTCAACTTGATTTTCAAATGCCTGAGAAATTTGATTTATCGTATATAAATGAGAATAACGAAAAGGTTCGACCTGTTGTGATTCATCGTGCGATATTCGGTTCCATCGATCGCTTTTTTGGGATTCTCATTGAACATTTTGCAGGAGCTTTTCCTGTATGGCTATCTCCAACTCAAGTACAAATCATTCCAGTCTCAAATGTTCACCTAAATGATTGTTTTAGGATTCAGACAGAATTAAAAGTACTAGGGATCAGAGTTAAGATCGATGAAAGAAATGAAAAGTTAGGTCTAAAAATTAGAGAAACACAATTACAAAAGATTCCGCACATGGTTATTATTGGTGATCATGAGGTGAAAAGCCATTCTGTTAGTGTCCGAAGATATGGGGAGAAAGAGTCTCAAAGTATGTCTTTTAAAGAATTTAAAGAGAAAATTCAATATGAGATTAAGGAGCGTACTCTAAATTATTAAATAGAAGCTAATAAAAATCAAAGAAAAAAGGAGACATGTAGAATGGGAGAAATTTTTTCATCCATCCTTCCGAAACACGAGGATTTTATAAGGAAGCAAAAATTATTTTTTGTTGGTTCTGCTCCTTTGTCAGAAAGTGGCCATGTTAATATCTCTCCAAAGGGCCACGATGTATTTAGAATATTTTCCCCTAACGAAGTTGCTTATTTAGATTTAACAGGGAGTGGAAATGAGACCAGTGCTCATGTTATGGAAAACGAAAGAATTACTTTTATGTTTGTCTCTTTCGAAGGCCCACCGATGATATTACGACTATATGGGAAAGCTAGGGTGATTCTGCCTGAAACAGATGATTGGGATGACTTAGCTCAACATTTTGACCTCCTTCCAGGTACCCGTCAAATTATTTATGCCACCATTGAAACAGTTAAAACATCATGTGGATATAGCATTCCATTTTATACGTACAATGGGGAACGAAACACTTTGCAAAATTGGGCAAATAAAAAAGGGGAAGAAGAATTAGAAGAATACCGTAAAAAGAAAAACTCTTACAGTATGGATGGAATTGTTACACCTATTGGAGAGGTTAAGGAGTAAAAATTTTATGAAATATGTTCTTTTTGATTTTGACGGAACAATTGCCGATTCTAAGATTGTCATGCTTTCAGCGTGGAACAAATTAGCCGAAAAGCATCATTTCAAAAAGATAAAAATTGAGGAATTAAGTACTTTGAAAAAATTATCGATAAAAGAGCGAAGCAAACTAGTAAATTTTCCGATGTATAAATTGCCAATCATTATACCTCACCTTTACAAATTATATCAGCAATCAATAAAAGAGGTTAATCTGTACGTTGGCATGAGGGAAGTATTTGAAGAGTTAGAGAAAAAAGGATATAAAATTGTGATCATTTCCTCTAACTCAAGAGAGAATATCTTAGAATTCTTAAGATACAACAAGATAGAAAATATTGAGAGTGTTCTCTGCTCCACCCTCATTTATAGAAAAGATAAACTAATGAATAAGTTTTTATCAGAAAAAAAATTAAGCAATTCCGAAGTAATTTATATTGGTGATGAACATCGAGATCTTGTCGCCTGCAAGAAAACTGGTATTAAAATGATATGGGTTGGATGGGGCTATGATTCATTTGAAGTTGTTCAAGATGAAGAACCTGACTACATAGTGAATACACCCTCTGAAATTTTAGAAGTGATTTTTTAGTCATTATTTTTATTTAATAGAAGGAGTCATTTTATGACCACTCAAGAAGGAAAAATTGCGATTGTAACAGGTGTTAGCCGATCAAAAGGCATTGGTGCAGCCATTTGTAGGGAGTTAGCGGAAACTGGGTATCATATCTTTTTTACTTATTGGACCAAATATGATAAGAAAATGCCATGGAGTATGGAAGAAAGTGAACCTATTAGAATAAAAGAAGAGTTACTTGAAAAAGGGGTTAACGTTGCATGTATGGAGTTGGACTTAACTCAAAACGATGCAGCAGATCAACTATTCAATAGCATATTCGAACAACTAGGGGAACCTGAAATATTAATAAATAATGCCGCATACTCAACGAACAACGATTTTACAAATTTAACTGCAGAAGAATTAGATAAACATTACATGGTTAATATTCGTGCCACTACACTATTAAGTATTAAATTTGCTCAAACATTCGTAAAGAAATCTGGTGGAAGAATTGTCAACTTAACTTCAGGGCAATTCCAAGGTCCAATGCCTGGTGAATTAGCCTATGCAACAACTAAGGGAGCAGTCGATGCTTTAACGATTACATTATCCGCAGAACTAGCACCTTTAGGAATAACAGTCAATGCTATCAACCCAGGTCCTACAGATACAGGGTGGATGACTGAGGAAATAAAAAATGAACTAATGCCGATGTTTCCTTTTGGTAGAATAGGAGAACCAAAAGATGTTGCAAAAGTGATTAAATTTCTAGTAAGTGATGAAGCGGATTGGATTACAGGGCAGATTATTCACTCAGAAGGTGGCTTTAAAAGATAACAATGTAATTGGATAAATTATTATAACAGATTCGAGGGATGCTGATTACAATGAATGCATCTCTTTTTAATTTACTTAATATGCAATTTATTCTTTATTAAGGGAAAACTAGTAAAAAAGTTGAAAGGTGAAAATTTTTATGAATCATAAGACAAATTTAACATCAGCAGAATTAGGAAAACTATGGGCAACCTATACTGGTAATACAATGGCTAAATGTATGCTTACTTATTTTCATAAATGTGTTGATGATTCAGATATTAAAGAAGTTATAAATGATGCATTAAACCTTTGTGATTCCCTTATTCAATCCATTAAAGATATATTTACACTTGAAAACTTTCCTATTCCAATTGGTTTTACAGAGGATGATATTAACTCAGATGCTCCAAGGTTATTTTCCGATGAATTTTATCTTTATTACTTAAAATACACAGGAAAAGCTGGAATGAGCCTTTATTCAAATGCTATTGCTTTAGTTACACGAAAAGATGTCCGTCAATTATTTACAGATACTCTTCATGAAACAGTAAAACTACTTAATAATGTCAATATAACATTATATGAAAAGGGATTATTAACAAATCCACCACCGATTCCTGTACCAACTAAAGTGGATTTTGTAAAAAAGCAAAATTATTTATATGGTTTTTTGGGGAACGTAAGACCATTACATGGATTAGAAATTACCCATCTTTATGATAATTTGCAAAACGATATAACAAGTAAAGCTCTAGTTATTGGTTTTAGTCAGGTTGCCAGAGATGAAAAAATAAAACATTACTTCAATCGTGGAACAGAAATAAATCAAAAACATATAGAATTATGCTCTCAAAAACTAGATAACGGAAATCTGCCTTCACCTCCATTGATAGATCACCTAGTCAGCACATCAACTGTTACTCCGTTTTCGGATAAACTTATGGTCTTTCATAAAGTTGATATGTTTTCAATGAAAATTAGATCTTATGCAAACGGGCTCTCTTTAAACGGAAGAAGAGATATTGCTACCATGTATTCCCGTTTTTTGATGGATGTTTCCCTTTATGTTGAAGATGGTGCAAACATATTAATTGAGCGAGAATGGATGGAACAACCACCACAAGCTGTTGATCGAGATCACTTAACTTCAAGTTAAAGAATTAAAGCTGCCTCTTTGGCAGCCCATCCTCCTAGTGACCATTTTTGTTATTTTCTTGTTGAATCGGTACATGTTTTGGTTGTTCGGGATAATTTGTCTTACCATTATCACCTGGGCCAGTAAGTGTATTTCGTTGATCAAGCACTTTTCCCGTATACTCGATAGGATTTGTATCAGACATTGATTCTCACCTCCATTTTTTAGTTTGCATTATTTGAGCTGAAATGATGAAAAAATGTTGATAAACTTTTTACTTTGTTCAAAATTTTGACAAAAAGTCTTTAATGTAAATAAATTTTCCTTTACAATAGTGTTTGGAAGAAAATCTCACAAACTATTATTTGAAGCTCAACGTAAGGGGAAATAAAGATGAATGTTGAGAGAGATATTATTAAAGAGAATAGCCAACAATTTACCGCAATATTAAGTTCTTATTTCGCAAAAATGAAAGGTGAAAAGAAATTTGAAGTAAATGGAACGGTATCAGATAGTGTAATAGCAGCTATTGGTGGACTTATAGCGATGATAATCATAAGCTTTATTGCAGTTTTTCTTGGTTTTCCTATGATACTAGGTCCAATGGGGGCAAGTTGCTTATTAGTCTTTGCTGCTCATTCATTGCCTTTTTCACAACCTAAACATATCTTAGGCGGTCATTTTATTTCCACATTTACTGGATTAACAATATGGAACTTTTTTGGTAAATCCCACGTTACCATTGGGTGTACGATCGCTCTTGTTTTATTTTTAATGATACTCTTAAAAATGGTACACCCCCCAGCAGCTGCAAGCGCAATGGTAGCGATCAATTCTCAAGCAGGATGGGGATTTTTGTTAACCATTATCATAAGTTCTATCATCTTAATCATTATTTCAGTACTCTATAATAATTTATTTAAGGATCGGCAATATCCGAAACAATGGATATAAATTAATATTTTAAGTCAGCATAAAACAATGCTGGCTTTTTTTGAGGAAAATTATAAGAGATCGTTAGAAAACCGTTACTTCTATATGTGAATAGTGCAACTTTTTTTAAAATAGAGGGATAAAGTCATCAATATCTTTTATTATAACTTTTATTAAATTTGTAACATAGTTCACAGATTTAATAGAAAATTTAAATTAAAGTAATGGAAATTGACGATATATTATTACACAAAAGAGGGAGGAGTCACCGATGAAAAGAAGGGATTTACCAATTGTGTATTCATGCTCAGGCTGTTCTTCAGCGGCACAGACCGCTAACATAATTGCAATAAAGATGGACCGAGATCAAATAGCTGAAATGTCTTGTATTGCTGGTGTTGGTGGAGATGTTAAACCACTTGTTAAAACAGCAAAATCTGGAAGAGATATTATTGCTATTGATGGATGCCCATTATCCTGCTGTAAAAGTTCTTTAGCAAGACATGAAGTGGAAGCAAAACATCACTTTGTCCTATCTAACTTTGAAGTACCAAAGCTAATAGGGGAAGATCCAGATCCTAAACTATATATGAGTGTTTACAACAAGATTTTAGATCTCATTAATTAAAATTCAAACTCGTTACCACCAAAAAATTAGTAAATAACTGATAAGGGAGCGTTTCTATGACAATAGAAACGCTTTTTATATATTTTTTGTAGATATATATTTTATAATTAATTTATACGATCAACTTAAAAAGAAGGGAAATTCTTATATGCGTGATTTTTTTGTAAGGGCAATTTCTGGATTCTTAATTTTATTATTTCTTTTGTATGTAGCTCCAACCTTAAATATTGAATGGGTACAAACAGAAAGTCCTTATCGAGTATGGATTGTGCCGATTGCTATTATTGGGGGATGGGGAGGTTTATATCTATATAAAAAAATAGAGAAAAGGTTTAAGAGAAACAATGGAGAGGTTTAAAAATGATAGGATCCACTATATCGAGTGTTATTTTATGGTAAAATTAGGAATATGATCATAAAAAACACTTTAGGAGGGAATCATGGGAAGAAAAATAATAAGGCATGCTTGGAATTTACTTTCAGGAGTTTTTGTATTGTTTTTTTCACTATGGATGAGTGGACCAGGAATAGCCGAAACAGATACTCCCACTTACAGATGGTACTACATGGTTTTATTTGTTCTTTGGGCAGTTGGATTTATATTACAGTTTAAAAAACGTACCAGATTAATAGGGATTTTTATTACCCTAATACCATCTTTATATTATCTGATTTTGCTATTTCGAGCGAGTATTTCCTAAGATTACGTAGGTGTACCAATGAATAGATAAAGAAGGGAAATGCATGGAGTTATTTATAAAAAAAATGAGCGATAAATATGCAATTAACATACTAAATTGGAAATACGAACCCCCTTATGATTTTTATAACAATGAAATAAATGCTGATTCGATTAAAGAATTAATTGAAAACTCATATTATGTATTAGTAGATACTCATGGAGAAATTTTCGGATTTTTTTGTATTGGTGAGTCTGCACAAGTACCTTTAGGATCTACAGTTGGTGCCTATCCTGATGGATTCATTGATATTGGACTAGGCATGAATCCAAAATTTACTGGTAAAGGAATGGGGTTTGCCTTTTTCTCCTATATTCTAAATTATGTTAAAGAGATACATACTCCACTACCATTTCGTTTAACCGTTGCCACTTTTAATAAAAGAGCGATCCACCTATACGAAAAACTAGGGTTTATAAAAAAGCAGAAATTTCAGTTTGGTACTGTTGAATTTGTTACCATGGAAAAGGAGCAAGAATAAGTCATTATAAAAAATAAAGTGCCGTAAGGAGCACTTTTTAATAATAAATTAAGATACGGAGTTAAAGGCAGGGGGATATTTAACTGTCCCCTTTAAATCTTTTAAAGTACCTTCTTCAAGCTCAAGAACCATAAAAACTTCTTCTGGAACAGGAAAAGGTGAAAAAATCCCAAATGACTTGGATGGAATAAAACCAAAGCGTGGATAAAAGTTTGGGTGCCCAAGAACGATTACATGTTTATAACCCAGAGACTTACAACGAGCTATCCCTTCTGATACTAGTTTTGAACCCACTCCATTATTTTGATAGGATGGTTTGACAGCCATTGGGGCAAGTCCGATTGTCGGTACATTTCCACTTTTTGTTTCTACAGCGATTTGACTAAAAAGAATATGACCTATGATTTCATTGCCTTTCACTGCCACTAAGGAAAGTTCCGGTATAAAAAATTCCGATTGTCTTATTGATTCGACTAATTTAGCTTCGTTATCTCTATTGTCAAAAGCTATTATATTTACTTCTCTAATTTGGTCATAATCTTCCTTCTTTTCCGAGCGAATATAATAGTGCAAATTGGTTTCCTCCATCATTAATAAAATTAGTCTAAATTGATTTTACCACCAAAGAGGAAATTAATGTTATGATCTAACGAATTTTTATTGTTGTTATACAAAAGAAAAAGCCGCATCTTTGCGGCTCTTAATTAAAAGAAAAATTAGTACTTATTCTGCATTGCGTGGAGGCTTATTTGTAGGATAAATCGCTTTTTCCAAATCTTCTGCAGCTATCTTTGAATTAACGGTATTACTATTTGGCTTTCCTTGTTGGCTATAGCCTTTTTCTCTTTTTTGACTCATAATGACTCCTCCTTTAGTCAGATTTTTGGGGGATTGTTAAAAAACGGAATCTGATTTGACAGGTTGCTTTTTACAAATCTGACCTTTTCGCCGGTTCATCCTTGCCGCCAGTATCATTTCCGGTGCTTGCTGTGTAACCAACACGATAGACAGATTCTTTTTTCTTCCGAAGTGCATTCGGCATTTGATACTGTTTTTCGTTACTTTGAAATTCACCTTTTTCGGACATTGGGTATCCTCCTAACATTACTAAAAATACTAAAGGTTTAAATCCTAGAATTATTTTGACCTATTTTATAAAATAATAAGTATACCTAATTTTACCTTTAGCTGAATTTAAAAGATTTTTCATCATACCTATATTTCCTTAGATGAAATAGGCAAAAACAGTTTAATTCCACGTTTGTTAAAGGGTAATAGTTTACAGTCTGCTATTAAATGACTAATGTATCCAGCCATACAAGTGTAGAAAACACCATCAATTGCAAGAGAAGCTTCCAATTCATACGCTATGAAACCGAAGAAAATTACACCCAAAATCGAATGAGTATAGCTTCGGTGAGATACAAAAGACGCAATGATTATATATATTCCAAGTAAAATCACCCATAATTCTTGAAGAGAAAAGCCACCTGCTATTACACCTATACCTGTAATGGTTAGCATATGTTTTTGTTTGATAAACGAGGAGATCACGATTATTCCTATTCCAATTCCAATACCAAGCCATTTTTCGGCTAAATGGCTCTCATAAAAACTATATAAAACCATCATACATCCTATCAACTGAGATACTGTCCGAAGCACCTTATGAGAAATAGTTATTTTTCCACGAAGCTTTCCATCAATGTCGAGATCTGGGATTAATCCTGATGCACAACCGATTCCTAATAATAAGAGGGTCGTTGATGGGGGAGTATGTATGATATTAGAAACGATAAATCCTGTTGCTGCTCCTATTGTTGCATGTGTTGTACCGTTCATTTTAACTTTTCACCTCTAAAAAAATAATAGTGGTTCTTCACCACGCATCATTTATTCTACAACAAAACATTTGTTCTGTTCAGGGGGAAATTACTTATTTTTCTTTTATTTTTACTATATAGAAAGAGTAATAGATGGGGCCTATAAAAAAGTGAGGTGAAATAATCATTAATGAAAAATATATTTTCTAGATATTCTCACTGGATTATTCTCTTGGTCATATGTTTTAGCTTATCAACCATGTTTTTTAGCTTTAATATTTATACTCCACACATTTTTGCGGTTATTATGGGGGGAATGGGATTGCTATCTATTGGGTACTTAATAATTGTCACTGAAAGGAACATCAGAAAGCAGACGAAGAAATGATAATTTCAAAATAAAAATTGGGAGTGGGAATGTTAATGGGTATTATTTCAAATAAGGTTGGAGCAATTTTCATACCTGTAAGTGATATAAGAAAAGCTCGAGAATGGTATTGTGAATTACTAAATTTAGAGCCTACATATGATATTATTTTAGGGCACCTTTGCTGTATACCTATGGATAATAACGGTTTAAACATTGTACTTGATAGTAAAATCTATACTGAGGATTCTTACGCTCGAACACCAATGTTCCATTTTAACACAGACGATATTCATGAAGCCTACAAATTTATGAAAGAAAAAGGTATTGAGATTGTCACTGATATTGAGCATGGTCATTCATTTAATTTTAAAGATCTAGATGGAAATATGCTAATGATTTGTAAAATTGTTTAATGATCATTATTCCGTTACTAGATTTAGACTTATGAGGGAATAATAATTACATAAATTTTTCTTTTCAGGAGAGATGTTATGTTAAATCCTGCATGGTTATTTGTTTTGGCAGCAGTCATTGCTGTTTTAGGAATACTGTTCTTTTTTAAACAAATGATGGCATCCATTCAGTCAAGCTTCAGGGAAGGGCAAATAATTAATCGTCAAGCCATTCAAAAAGAACAAACCAATTTCTTTATTAAGGTTGCTCTTGCAGAAGCAATCCCAATTGTATTCATTGTAGTTGGATTTGCGCAAATTGATCCACTTGGAGATACGATCGTAAATATTTT
>JBEQAC010000087.1:0-12210 GCA_041640535.1 Bacillaceae bacterium | reverse complement strand
TATCTGCAGAAACAAGCCCCTTAATTGCATCCATATCCTCTCCTTCTGAGGTAATGTTAGGGACAAATCCCGCTTGTTTACATGCGTCAACAGCTATTTTATGAAGAATATATCCTTTTGGAAACAATACAAAAGGATCATTTCGTAAATCGCTTAAGAATAATCTTTCTTTTTTTGCAAGTGGATGTGTGGATGGTAATAGTGCAGAAATGCTTTCAGTAAACAAAATATGAGTGTTAATATTAGGATCCCTTGGAACAGGACCAAGGAAAGCGATATTAATGTCTCCGTTCTTAACCGCATCTATCAAGTACGAATACGAGCCCTGTCGTAAATGGAATGATACATTATGGTGTTTCGTTCGGAAGGCAGATATAACAGTCGGAAGAAGATGGCTTGCTAAGCTAGTTGGATAACCGACTTTAATTGTACCTCGTTCAGGATCCAAGTATTCATCCACTTTTTCCTTCGCAAAATCGATTGCTTTTATTGCTGTTTTGGCATGTGTTAAAAAAATTTGACCAATTGGAGTTAATTTTACATTCCTCCCTACTCGCTCAAATAAAGAAACTCCAAGCTCTGCTTCAAGTTTGGATATTTGGAGACTAATGGCTGATTGGGCAACATGAAGATGTTCAGCTGCTTCTGTTACATGTTCCCGTTCAGCTACTTCCAAAAAATATCGTAATTGCCGTAGTTCCACTGACCTTCCTCCTCCATTCATTCTAAAACGAGAATGTTTTAATCTAAATTATATATTGTTTATATCGATTTGAGAATCTATTATTATAGACATCTGAAAATTATCGAAAAAATAAAAAAACGGGGGAGATAAAACATGACATTTACTCAATTACCAAAAGCACAGGGTCTCTACCGTCCTGAATTTGAACATGATGCATGCGGAATTGGTCTTTATGCTCATATTAAAGGACTTGCAACACATGACATTGTAAAAAAAGGACTGCAAATGCTTTGTCAATTAGATCATCGTGCTGGTCAAGGAAGCGATCCGTTCACAGGAGATGGTGCTGGATTAATGGTTCAAATTCCAGATGGATTTTTCCGTGAATCTTGCCCTGAAATGAACCTGCCTGAGAAAGGTCGTTATGGCGTAGGAATGATCTTCTTTGCAAACGATGATGTGAACAGACATGAAATTGAAACGAAAATAAACGAATTAGTTGAGCAAGAAGGACAATCGATCCTTGGGTGGAGAACAGTTCCGGTAAATCCCGAAAAAATTGGTGAAACTGCAAAAGAAACATACCCTTACGTACGTCAAATTTTTATTGGTGCAAATGAAACAATAAACCTTGATTTAGAATTTGAACGTAAATTATATGTTATAAGAAAACAAGCTGAACAATGGGTTGTTGAACAAGAGAAGCAAATGTATTTTGCAAGTCTTTCTAGCCAGACAATTGTTTATAAAGGACTTTTAACGCCTGAGCAAGTAGACGCATTTTATGTGGATTTACAAGACGAGTCTTTTGTATCTGCGTTTGCTTTAGTACACTCGCGCTTCAGTACAAATACATTTCCAAGCTGGGAAAGAGCACATCCAAACCGTTACCTTATCCATAATGGAGAAATTAACACATTAAGAGGGAATATCAATTGGATGAAAGCACGTGAGCGTCATTTGGTTTCCGAAGCTTTTGGAGAAGACTTATCAAAGGTCCTTCCAATTCTAAATACAGATGGAAGTGATTCATCTATTTTAGATAACGCATTTGAATTCTTTGTTTTATCTGGTCGAAAACCTGCCCATGCTGCAATGATGTTAATTCCAGAGCCATGGACAGAAAATCCTCATATGTCAAAAGAGAAAAAAGCATTTTACGAATATCACAGCTGCTTAATGGAACCATGGGATGGTCCAACAGCAATTTCGTTTACAGATGGTAAGCAAATTGGAGCAATCTTAGACCGAAATGGACTTCGTCCAGCACGTTACTATGTTACGAAAGATGATTATATAATTTTCTCTTCCGAAGTCGGTGTCATTGATGTTGATCATGAGAATGTGTTATATAAAGATCGCTTAAGCCCAGGAAAAATGCTTTTAATTGATTTAGAAGAGGGTAGAATTATCTCTGATGAAGAAATTAAGGCTGAGATGGCAACGAGTGAACCTTATCAGCAATGGCTTGAAGAGAACTTAGTTAAATTAACTGATAGTGGTTCTGAAAATGAAGGTGAAGTATTATCTAATTTATTTGTTCGTCAAAAAGCTTTCGGTTATACATTTGAAGATATTCATAAGTATTTACTGCCGATTGTAAAGGAAGGTAAAGATCCACTAGGGTCAATGGGGAACGATATGCCACTAGCAGTTTTATCGGATCGCCCACAATCATTATTTAATTATTTCAAGCAATTATTTGCGCAAGTAACAAATCCACCAATTGATTCGATTCGTGAGCAAATTGTTACTTCAACAGTGTCTTATTTAGGTGCAGAAGGTAACCTATTACATCCAAATCAATCAAATAGTCGTCGTATTCAAATCGATACTCCGATTCTAACAAATAATCAGATTAATCAATTAAAGTCTAATGGAATAGAAGGATATAAGAGTAAAACACTTCAAACTCTATTCTCTGATGATTTAGAGAGCTCGTTAGAGAAAATCTTCAAAGAAGCTGATCAAGCGATTGCTGAAGGAGTAAGTTTATTAATTCTGTCAGACCGTGAGATGAATGAGAAGGAAATAGCTATTCCAACCTTGTTAGTTGCAAGTGGCTTACATCAATACCTAGTAGGTCAAGGAACTCGTACAAGAGTAAGCATTATTGTGGAATCTGGGGAAGCAAGAGAGGTTCATCACTTCGCAACACTTATTGGTTTTGGTGTTGATGCAATTAATCCATATTTAACATTTGAAACATATAAACAGTCTATTGCGGACGGACTTTTAACGACAACGTTTGATGAAACTGTTAAAAAGTATATTAAAGCAGTATCCGAAGGTGTAGTAAAAGTTATGTCTAAAATGGGAATATCAACGGTTCAGAGTTATCGTGGCGCACAAATTTTTGAAGCAGTTGGAATCAGTCCGGCTGTAATCGAACGTTATTTTTCTGGAACAGCATCTCAGCTAGGTGGAATCGATTTAAATACAATAGCTGAAGAAGCGAAAAGAGTTCATAATGTAGCATTCACATATTCTCATGATGATACTCTAGAAGCTGGTAGTGATTTCCAATGGAGAAAAACTGGAGAGCACCATGCGTTTAATCCGAAAACCATTCATACTCTTCAATGGGCTTGTCGTAAAGGTGATTTTGAGTTATTTAAAAAGTTTTCTGATATGGCAAATGAAGAAAGAATTGGATTCCTACGTAACCTATTCTCGTTTGACGAGACTAGAAAATCTTTACCAATAGATGAAGTTGAGTCAGTTGAATCAATTGTGAAACGTTTTAAAACAGGGGCAATGTCCTTTGGATCGTTAAGTAAAGAAGCACATGAAGCATTAGCAATTGCGATGAACCGTTTAGGTGGAAAGAGTAACAGCGGTGAAGGTGGAGAAGACTCAAGTCGTTATACAACAGATGCTAACGGTGATAATCGTAGAAGTGCGATTAAACAGATTGCATCAGCCCGATTCGGTGTAAAGAGTCATTATCTGGTAAATGCAGATGAGCTTCAAATTAAAATGGCACAAGGTGCAAAACCAGGTGAAGGTGGACAGCTACCTGGAAACAAAGTATATCCATGGGTTGCAGATGTTCGTGGTTCAACACCTGGTGTTGGTTTAATCTCACCACCACCACATCATGATATCTACTCAATCGAGGATTTAGCGCAACTAATCCATGATTTAAAAAATGCAAACCGTGATGCGCGTATTAGTGTTAAGTTAGTAGCAAAAGCGGGTGTAGGCACAATTGCAGCGGGTGTTGCCAAAGGGGCAGCTGATGTCATCGTTATTAGTGGTTATGACGGAGGTACAGGGGCATCACCAAAAACTAGTATTAAGCATACAGGTTTACCTTGGGAGCTTGGTCTAGCCGAAGCACACCAAACACTAATGCTAAATGGCTTGCGTGATCGTGTAGTGTTAGAGACTGACGGAAAGCTAATGACAGGTAAAGATGTTGTCATGGCAGCTATTCTTGGTGCAGAGGAGTTTGGTTTTGCAACAGCACCTCTTGTTGTATTAGGCTGTGTCATGATGCGTGCATGTCATTTAGATACCTGTCCAGTTGGGGTTGCAACGCAAAATCCTGAACTTCGTGCTAAGTTCATGGGTGACCCTGATCATATTGTGAACTATATGCGTTTTATTGCTCAAGAAGTACGTGAAATTATGGCTGAGCTAGGATTTAGAACTGTCGAGGAAATGGTTGGACGTACAGATGTGTTAAAAGTGAGTGGACGTGCACAGGCACATTGGAAAGCAGGTCAGTTAGACTTAACTGCTCTACTATATCAGGCTGAAGGGCCACGTACATTCAAAACGCCTCAAAATCATAAAATCAATGAATCTCTTGATATGCGTGAAATTCTACCTGCGGTTCAAGAAGCATTAGTAAATCAAAAGCCAGTGGATGTTACGTTCCCGATTACCAACGTGAACCGCGTTGTAGGTACAATTGTTGGTAGTGAGATTTCGAAACGCTATGGAGAAGAAGGTTTAGCAGAAGATACAATTACATTACGATTTAATGGGTCTGCTGGACAAAGCTTTGGTGCTTTTGTACCTAAAGGTATGACGATGTATATTACCGGTGATGTGAACGACTATATTGGAAAAGGGTTATCTGGTGGTAAATTAATTGTAAAAGCACCAGAGAATTCAAAATGTGTTGCAGGTGAAAATGTGATTGCTGGTAACGTAGCATTCTATGGTGCAACAAGTGGTGAAGCATATATTAATGGGCGTGCTGGAGAACGATTTGCGGTCCGTAATAGTGGTGCTAATGTCGTTGTCGAAGGAATTGGTGACCACGGTTTAGAATATATGACTGGTGGCCGTGTTGTGATCTTAGGTGATGTTGGTAAAAACTTTGGAGCAGGGATGTCAGGCGGTATCGCTTACGTCTTAGCTGATAATAAAGAAGAGTTTCTTGCATTGACGAACAAAGAAATGATTGAAATTGAAGCACTTGAAGATAAACAAGATATAGTAGAACTTAAACAAATGATTCTAAACCATTTCCATTACACAGGAAGTGCAAAGGCTTCTTATATTCTAGACAACTGGGATGCGATGTCAGAAAAGTTTACAAAGGTCATTCCGAAAGATTACAAACGAATGATTCAAAGTATTCAGGAGCAAAGAGAAGCTGGTTTGTCAGAAGAAGCAGCAATTATGACAGCATTTCAAAATAATGCAAAGCAAGAGAAAATCAAAACAGTACAATTAGAAAAGGTAATGCAGTAAGAAGGGGGAGAGGAAGATGGGAAAAGCAACAGGATTTATGGAATATACGCGGGAAAAGGCAAAAGAACGAAATCCTCTAACTCGTCTAAATGATTGGAAAGAATATTCAGTTCCACTTTCTGACGAAGCATTAAGCAAGCAAGGGGCGCGGTGTATGGACTGCGGTACCCCTTTCTGCCATATGGGAATGGAGATTGATCGAGTAACGACAGGGTGCCCGATTAATAATTTAATTCCTGAATGGAATGATCTAGTCTACCGTGGTAGATGGCAAGATGCACTTGAACGTTTATTAAAAACAAATAATTTTCCAGAGTTTACAGGTCGTGTTTGTCCGGCTCCTTGTGAAGGATCCTGTACATTGGCAATCACTGACCCAGCGGTTACAATTAAAAACATTGAAAGAACGATTATTGATAAAGGTTTTGAAAATGGTTGGATTCAACCGCGTATTCCGGCGAAACGTAGCGGAAAGAAAATTGCGATTGTCGGTTCTGGTCCAGCTGGATTAGCAAGTGCCGATCAACTAAACCAAGCAGGGCATTCTGTAACGGTATTTGAACGTTCTGATCGCCCAGGTGGTTTATTGATGTACGGTATTCCAAACATGAAACTTGAAAAAGAAGTTGTAGAACGCCGTATTAAGTTATTACAGCAAGAAGGCATCGATTTTATTACAAATACAGAAGTTGGTAAAGATATTACAGCAGAAGAGCTTAAAACTCAGTATGATGCAGTTATTCTTTGTACAGGTGCCCAAAAACAGCGTGACCTAGTAATAGAAGGTCGTGAATCTAATGGAATTCACTTTGCAATGGATTACTTAACATCAACAACTAAGAGTTTACTAGATTCAAATTTTGAAGACCGTCAATTTATTGATACAAAAGGTAAAGATGTTATCGTTATTGGTGGGGGAGATACTGGAGCTGACTGTGTGGCAACAGCACTTCGTCAAGGCGCTAACAGTGTAGTTCAATTTGGCAAACATCCTCAATTACCAGCTGCTCGTACAGCTGATAATATGTGGCCTGCTTATCCAAATGTATTTACACTTGATTACGCATACGAGGAAGCACAATCTAAGTTTGGTCAGGATCCACGTCAATACTCTATCCAAACGAAGAAAATTGTTGCAGATGAAAATGGGCAAGTAAAAGAGCTTCATACGATCCAAATGGAAAAGAAGAAAGATGAAAATGGAAGCTATTTCTTCACTGAAATTCCTGGGTCTGAAAAAGTATGGCCAGCTCAGCACGTTTTCATTGCGATCGGATTTGAAGGTACAGAGCTACCGTTACTAAGCCAATTCGGTGTTGAATCAAAAAATCAAAAAATCACAGCAAAATACGGCGAATACAAAACTAATGTTGAAGGTGTCTTCGCTGCAGGTGATGCAAGAAGAGGCCAAAGTTTAATTGTTTGGGCAATAAACGAAGGCCGTGAAGTAGCACGCGAAGTAGATTGCTATCTAATGGGAAGTTCTGTTTTACCTTAATAGGGTTTCAAGTGAAAGATGAACAATCTCATTTTTTTATGAGATTTGTTCATCTTTCTTTTTTCTAGTAAATTGACAAACGAAAGGAGCTTGACAATTTCAAGCTCCTTTCATTTATGATCTTTTATTTTGTTAATTCTACAGAAGAATCTACTTTTACTTTATTTGCCCTTTTACCCCACCAAGTTGCAAGAATAGGGCCTGAAATGTTATGCCATACACTAAAAAGTGCACTTGGAACAGCGGATAATGGTGAGAAATGTGCCACAGCTAATGCTGCACCAAGACCAGAGTTTTGCATTCCAACTTCAATCGAGATTGCTTTTTGATCACTAAAATCAAGTTTTAATGCTTTAGCAACTAAATAACCAAGAGCTAAACCAAGTATGTTGTGTAATATAACAATTGAGAAGATGATCAACCCTGTTTCTGCGATTTTCCCAGCATTTACTGCAACTACCGCAGAGGCTACTGCTACAATCCCTACTACTGAAACTAATGGCAATACTGCCACACTTTTTTCGACTTGCTTTTTAAAGAGCATCTGAACAATAATTCCTAAAACAATTGGTATAATGACAATTTTTACGATAGAAAGAAACAATGAACCTGCCGAAATTGGTAACCATTTACTTGCGAATAATAAGATTAATGCAGGTGTTAAAATTGGTGCCAGTAATGTTGAAACAGCTGTCACTGCAACGGATAACGCGGTGTTCCCTCTTGCTAAGAAAGTCATAACATTTGAAGCGGTACCTCCAGGACAACAACCTACTAAAATAACTCCTACTGCTACTTCGGGTTCAAGGTTAAAGAGAGTAGCAAGTCCAAATGCGAGAAGTGGCATAATCGTAAATTGAGCCAACGAAGCAATTAAGACACTTTTTGGAGCCTTAAAAACCGCCTTAAAATCATTAACTGATAGAGTTAACCCCATTCCAAACATAATGATTCCTAATAATAATGTAATGTGTGGTGCAATCCAGGTAAATCCAGCTGGAAATAGAAAGCTTAAGATAGCAAAAAGAATGACCCAAATTGCAAATGTGTTTCCAGTAAATTTACTAATTTTCTCTAATGTGTACATGTTTCAATTCCCCCTATGACATATCATTATAATAAAAATGAGGGATTTTTCAATATATTTTTAAAATTATACAAATTAAAAAAGAACCCATGCAGTTATTAGATAAGCATAACAATTGACCAATTATAACTATTATTTTATAATTCATATCTGTAACTAGTTTGTATAGCAACTATATTACGCGATTAGTTGTTACAACAACATAGTCAACTAAGATTGTTGATATAGCAACAATTTGGAGGGAATATTATGTCAAATACATTATTCATAAAAGCAAATTCAAGACCAATTGAGCAAGCAGTTAGTGTAAAGTTATACCAAGCATTTTTAGATAGTTACAAAGAAACACATCCAGAGGACAAAATGATGGAACTAGATTTATTCCAAGAGAATTTACCATACTATAATACAGAAATGATAAATGGCATGTTCAAGCTTTCAAAAGGATTGGAACTAAGCTCTGAAGAGTTAGCTGCAACAGAAATAGTAAATAAATATTTAGATCAATTTCTATTTGCAGATAAAATTGTCATCGCCTTTCCTTTATGGAACTTTACTGTCCCTGCAGTGTTGCACACGTATTTAGACTATTTATCTCAAGCAGGAAAAACATTTAAATATACTCCTGAAGGTCCAGTAGGATTACTTACTGAGAAGAAAGTAGTACTTCTAAATGCAAGAGGAGGAGTATACTCAGAAGGACCTGCACAATCTGTTGAAATGGCAGTAAATTATGTAAAGACAATTCTAAACTTCTGGGGAGTTCAAGATATAACAACAATCATTGTAGAAGGTCACAATCAATTTACTGATCAAGCACAAGAAATTATTGAAAAGGGATTAAAGGAATCTGTATCTGTAGCTAAGAATTTTTAATAGAATATGACCATAAAAAAGGGCAACGATCTGTTGCTCTTTTATTTTTTGTTTCAAGGCAGATTTTTTACACGCTTACATTGTTGTAAAATTAGGAATATTTAAAAAGTTTGTCAGAAATACTTACAGAAAACTTGTATTATTATGAATTTTCAATAAAATTAAGATATCTTAAGAAATTAATTATCGTATGAAAGGGAAAATGAAACGCTTTCATTAAGGTGATTAATTTTTAGAAGGAGTTGAAAAAAGATATCCTGAAATAATTTTGAGTATTTTTAACTAAGAGAATGAAAGGGGTAAAGCGATGAGGAAATTTTTCGTGTCAATTCTAGCTATAATTCTTATGTTAGTTGGTTGTTCAACTGATCAAATTGGTTCTAGTCCACAATCTGATAATTCTTTAATTATTGGTATTGAATCTGAAGCTGATGTTCTAGACCCTCATCGAGCAGGAGGCTGGGTTACTTTTCGAATCAATAGTCAAATACATGAATCACTAGTTATGGAAGATTTATCAGCATCCGCTAAAAATTCACCAGTTCCCCCAATTAAACCAGGACTAGCAGAATCTTGGGAAATCTCTGACGATGGCTTAACATATACATTTCACTTGAGGAAGGATGTAAAATTCCATGATGGAACAGATTTTAATTCAGAGGCAGTAAAATTTAATTTTCAAAGACTTATTGACCCATCTTTTGAATTTTATGATGAACGTGGTGCCGGTAATTTAACCAATACTGTTTCTAAGATTAAAGAAATTAAAACAGTGGATGAACATACAATAGAGATTTTATTGTCAGAACCATTTTCTCCTTTTATTAGGATGCTATCAGGCTCTAGTACAGTCTTAATGTTAAGTCCAGATGCCCTAAAAAAAGCAGGAACTGACCAATATGCTGAAAATCCGGTAGGTACAGGTCCATTTAAATTTGCAGAGCGAGTAAGGGGGCAAAAAATAGTACTTTCTAGAAATGAAGAATACTGGGGAGATAAAGCTAAGTTAGATCAAGTTATTTTTAGACCAATCCCGGAAGACTCGGCCCGTGTATTGGCTTTGGAAGCCGGTGAAGTCGATATAATTGCTGTTCCACCACCAGATAGTGTTGCTAGATTAGAACAAAATGGATTTAAGGTTGATTCAGGTAATCCACCTCATGTATGGTTTCTTAGCTTTAATTTTAATAATCCTCACATTCAAGATGTAAGAGTTCGTCAAGCGATTATCATGGCAATTGACAGAGAGGGTATGGCAAAGGATTTGCTAAAAGGGACAGCTACTGCAGCCTATAGTGCACAATCTCCAGCTAATGAAGCATTTGATCCTAACTTTATAGATTATGAGTACAATCCAGAAAGAGCAAAAGAATTACTAAAAGAAGCAGGGTATGAAAATGGGTTCGAAATGATCTTTCAAACATCTGTTGATGGATCAGGACAGCTGGTTCCAGTTCCAATGGCTGAGTGGATTCAGCAAGATCTAGCAAAAATTGGTATTACAGTAAAATTAGAAACATTTGAATGGATTTCCTACTTAGGCATGTGGGCAGCAGGCATGGCAGAAAATGTTGGATTTAACCAGATGTCATGGGGGATGTCGACACCATATTATCTTTATAATATTGCATTTTCAGACAGCTTTGCAAATGCTGGAAGATATAAAAGTGAAGCTTTTGACCAGGCTGTATTGAACGCTATTGCAGCAACGGATGAAGCAAAAGCTATCACATATTGGCAGGAAGCAAATAAAATCGTTGCCGATGATGCAGCACTTGTACCGATAGTAAATGATAAAGCTCCTTATGTTTTTGCTAGTTATGTAGAAGGATTCGTTGTACCAAATGAAGAGTGGTATGATTTAACTCAAGTCACAGTCAACAAAAAGTAATAGATTGAGAGTAGGTTGACCTGTGACTTCACAAGCAACCTACTTCTATCAAAGAGATAGGAGGTTAACATATGATTTTTTCATATCTGATTAAGCGAATTCTTTATATTATTCCCATTTTACTTGGTGTTTCAATTCTTGTTTTCTCGATGGTTTTTTTTATACCAGGTGACCCTGCTCGAATGATGTTAGGGCAATCAGCAACAGAAGAAGCTGTTCATCTTTTAAGAGAGGAACTAGGGTTTAATGATCCATTCATTATCCAATATGGAGCGTGGTTAGTTGATCTATTAAAAGGTGATTTAGGGACTTCTATCACAATGAGGATTCCCGTTACAGATTACCTATTACCTAAATTAATGAACACCTTAATCTTAACAGCAGGAGGTCTAGTTATTTGTATTATTGGGGGAGTAGGTATTGGTTTAATAGCTGCTCTAAGAAAGTATACATGGGTTGATCGAATTATTATGTTCTTAGCACAATTTGGAGCAAATATGCCATCCTTTTGGTTAGCTATTACACTTATGTGGCTATTTTCTATTAAATTAGGCTGGTTACCTACTTCGGGAATGTATGATGTGAGAGGAGGAGCGACGTTTGTAAGTTTAATTGAGCATTTAATATTACCTGCTTTTGCAACAGCGACCGTATCATTAGCAGTATTAGCTCGATTAACCCGTAGCAGTTTAATAGACGTACTTAACACAGAGTATATAAAAACATTTCGAGCCAATGGTATTTCAGAATCTAAAATAATAGGAAAGCATGCATTTAGGAATATTTTGCCATCTTTAATTAACATGACTGGACTACAAGTGGGGGCACTTTTAGGTGGAGCATTGTTCGTAGAGGTAGTATTTTCTTGGCCAGGTATTGGGAGCCAAATCTATGCTTCTATCACATCCAAGGACATTCCAATGGTTCAAGCTGGTGTGTTATTTATAGCTATATGTTTTGTGTTAATAAATTTAATTAATGATTTATTCATTGCTTCTTTAAATCCAAGGTTGAAAAACTAAGAGAAGGGCAGGAATCACAATGGAAAGACATATCCCAATAGGTTCGGAATTGGTTTTAAAGGAAAACTATGTTCCAGCAAAGCGCAATAACGTAATTAAGCAATCTCTTAGAGTCTTTATGCAGGATAAATTAGCTGTCATAGGTGCGGTCATTGTTTTCTTTGTATTAACTGTCTCAATACTTGCACCAGTAATTGCGCCATATGACCCAAATATTGGTGAAGGATCAAAACGATTACTTCCTATTGGAACACCAGGACATATTCTTGGTCTTGATGAACAAGGAAGAGATATTTTAAGTAGGCTTATATGGGGAGGACGACTCTCTTTAATCTCGGGAATTGTACCAATCGTTCTAATGTTTACAATCAGTTTAACTGTAGGGTTAATTGCCGGATATTTTTCAAGAGTTGGTGAAGTAATAATGAGAATTTTAGATAT
>JBEQAC010000086.1:0-12230 GCA_041640535.1 Bacillaceae bacterium | reverse complement strand
TTAATGATCCTACTCAACTGACGATTATTAGTTCAGGAGGTCTTCAGAATGCTTTAGATATGGCAAAATCAATTGCTTTAGGAGCTTCCTTAACTGGTTTTGCTGGATATTTTCTACGTATTCTAATGACCAAAGGTGAACAAGAACTAAAAGAAGAAATTGTAGATCTACTTGCTGATTTGAAGTTAATCATGACAGCTCTAGGAACCAAGACGATTGCAGAATTACAAAGAGCGGCTATTGTTATAAGTGGAGATACCTATCATTGGTTATATCAGCGGGGAATCGACACAACCAAATACAGTCAAAGATAAAAGAGGCTAATCTAAGCCTCTTTTTATAATGCGGATTATTAGTGCTGATTACGCTCTCTAGCTGCATCAGGACCCTCAAGCTTTGTTGCCCCTGGGTGGTTTAGTGATGGATCACGATCTGCAGGAACGACATTTCGTTCTCGCAGTTTTTTTTCTTGTCTATCTTTTCCCATTTCGTTTTCACCTCATATCAAATTTTACTGTATACCTGTATTTATTGTTTCTGTAATTATTTTATCTATTCCCTTTATTATGTTGAAAATTCGGACTAACTTTTATCATTTTTACCCATAATGGGAATGATAGGAGGTAGGCGATGGAAGGAATTTATTTTTATTGGATATCATGGATTGCTTGGGTATATTCAACATTTCTAATGAAGAAGAACATGGAACGACTTTTATTATCGATATCATTATTGATATTTATCATTCTCTCTCCCTATACGTTTCAATTAGGGGTAGTTTCAATTCATCTTGTTCTTATCATTATCTTAATTATGTCTTATGGATTAGTAGGTAAAAAAACAGTCAGGCAAAAAGTATATTTACTTATCTGTTCGTTAACGATAACTATTGCGTATGTCACTTTTCAACTCTATGAATTATTTGATCCTATATGGCTTTTTATGGATAGGGAATGGTTGTTAACCATTGTTCTTGTGTATTTAACACTGATTTTAGTGAAAGGTAGCAGGTCACGTTTAGCATGTCTGTTAATAGGAAGCTGTCAAGGAGAATTGTTTTACGGCTTGATCTTAAGTAAGTTTAGATTTCAATATGAAATAGGTGCATTCCCTTTTCTTGATGTGATTTCGTTATCAGTCCTTGTCGTATTTGTTTGGTTAAAATTAGAAGTATTCGTTGCTCATCTAGATGAAATGGTACAAAAAAATACAAAAGGAGAAACACGAATAAATGAATGAATATACGTATCCCATTTTGTTAGGATTAGTATTTGGTGTCATCACAAGAATTTATATGCTCCGTACAGACTATCGTCAATATCCAACCTACTTGCATGGGAAGATCATTCATGTTGCTTTAGGTTTCATAGCAGCTGGTTTGGGAGCTGTAGCTGTTCCATCAATCATGGAACAAGAATTTACGGCAATTACGTTTCTAACAATTGCAGCTTCCCAGTTTAGAGACGTACGGAACATGGAAAGAAATACATTAACAGAACTGGATCAATTTGAATTAGTAAAACGAGGAAATACATATATCGAAGGTGTAGCGATTGCATTTGAAAGCAGGAATTATTTAGTCATTCTTACATCGTTTGCCTCGACATTTGCCTATTTAGTATGGAATGTATGGGCGGGAATCCTTGTAGGTATTATTTCAATATTCATTTCGAAAAAGCTGATGTCCGGTGGAAGGTTAAAGGATATCGTTGACATTGAATATGTTAAACCAAGGTTTGATGGAGCAGGTCTGTATGTTGATAATATTTATATTATGAATATTGGTCTTCCTGCCAGACAAGAGGAAGTATTAAAGTATGGGATGGGTTTTGTTCTAAAGCCTAAAAATTTTAATGTGAGGTCCACGATTGCAAACCTAGGTCAACGACAAGCAATCCTTCACGATATTTCCACAGCATTAGGGGTTTATCGAGATTCTGGAACACCTGCTCTCGTGCCATTAGCCAAACGTGATTTGGATGACGGGCGAATTGGGATCTTTGTTTTACCACAAGAAAAAGATGTTGAAAAAGCAATTGCTGTAATTGGACAGGTTCCAACTTTGGAAAATGCGATAAGGATGCCAACAGAATCAAAAGCAAATAAGAAGGGAAAGCGTCTTGAATGAATTTAGAGAAGTATATATTAGCCGTTATTACAACTAATCCATCGAAGGTAACAGGTGGAACAGCTATTTTTATATGTGAAACAAAGCAAGAAATGGAGCAGGTTGCAGCAAACCTTGAAGCAATCCTTGATGGGATTGCTCATCTAATAAGTGAAGACTTATATGTTATTGTGAAGCATTAGAGGTTTCTAGTTATTGCTTTTACGACTATATCTGATAGAATATAAAAGTTAGCCCTTCTAAAGTAAGAAGGGTTTCTTTCATACATAGTCGTTTCATGTTTAACATAAAACATAACCGAAAATATAATAGAAAGGGTGATTTACTATGGTAAAACCAGTTGTGGCCATTGTTGGGCGACCGAATGTGGGTAAATCAACTATTTTTAATCGAGTAGTAGGAGAAAGAATCTCGATTGTCGAAGATGTACCTGGAGTAACAAGAGATCGAATTTATAGTTCTGGTGAATGGTTAAATCAAGAGTTTAATATTATTGATACAGGTGGAATCGAAGTAGGAGATGAGCCGTTTCTAGCACAAATACGATTTCAAGCGGAGATTGCGATTGACGAGGCGGATGTCATCATTTTTATGACAAATAGTCGTGAAGGTGTTACGAGTGCTGACGAGGAGGTCGCAAAACTTTTATTTCGTTCAAAAAAACCAGTTGTCCTTGCTGTCAATAAGGTAGATAATCCTGAAATGAGAGATGAAATATACGATTTCTATTCATTAGGATTTGGTGAACCCTATCCAATATCAGGTTCTCATGGATTAGGATTAGGTGACTTATTAGATGCTGTTATTGAAAATTTTCCCAAACGTGCTGCCGAGGAAGAAGATGATGAGAAAATTAAGTTTAGTCTAATCGGTCGTCCGAATGTTGGGAAATCCTCTCTTGTAAATGCATTATTGGGGGAGGAACGAGTAATTGTTAGTGACGTTGCAGGTACAACAAGAGATGCAATCGATACAGAGTACAAATATAATGGCAAAGAGTATGTCATCATTGATACAGCTGGAATGAGAAAAAAAGGGAAAGTATATGAAACCACTGAAAAATATAGCGTGTTAAGAGCACTTAGAGCAATTGAAAGATCTGATGTGGTATTAGTAGTATTAAATGCTGAGGAAGGTATTATTGAACAGGATAAAAAAATTGCCGGCTATGCCCATGAAGCTGGACGAGCTGTTGTTATAGTTGTAAATAAATGGGATGCGATTGAGAAAGATGAAAAGACAATGAAAGAGTTTGAACAGAAGGTAAGAGATCACTTCTTATTCTTAGATTATGCACCAATCGTCTTCTTATCAGCTAAAACAAAAAAACGAATTCATACCGTCATTCCAATGATTGAAATGGCTAGTGAAAATCATTCACGCCGCGTGGAAACGAATGTTCTTAATGATGTCATCATGGACGCCGTTGCAATGAACCCAACGCCAACTGATAAAGGTAAAAGACTTAAAATTTATTATACGACCCAAGTCGCTGTTAAGCCACCTACCTTCGTGGTATTTGTTAATGAGCCAGAACTGATGCATTTCTCCTATGAACGTTTTTTGGAAAATCGAATTAGAGCCGCTTTTGGGTTTGAAGGAACACCTATTAAAATATTTGCGAGAGCTAGAAAATAAAAATGGGGTGAGAGGATGGAAAAAATCGCTGTTATTGGTGCGGGTAGTTGGGGAACTGCCCTGTCCATTGTTTTAGCAGACAATGGGCATGAGGTTAGATTATGGGGGCATAAAAAGAAACAAATTGATGAAATCAATACTTTACATACTAACCAGCAATACTTACCAGATATCATTCTCCCAGAAACAGTCGTTGGTTATGATCAGCTTGTTCAAGCGTTAAAAGGAATTCATACCATTGTGCTAGCTGTTCCAACAAAAGCGATTAGAGAAGTATTAAACCAAATTGTTCAACTTGCAGAGCAAGAGCTAACCGTTATCCATGTGAGTAAAGGGATTGAACCAGATTCCTTAAAGAGAATCTCAGAAATAATTGAAGAAGAAATGCCTAAGGAATTGTTAAAGGATATTGTCGTGTTATCAGGACCAAGCCATGCTGAAGAAGTAAGTTTGCGCCATCCTACAACAGTCACCTCTTCATCTGAAAATATAGAAGCAGCAGAGTATGTACAGGATTTATTTATGAACAAATATTTTCGTGTCTACACTAATTCTGACATTGTAGGCGTGGAAATTGGAGGAGCTCTAAAAAATATTATCGCTCTTTGTGCTGGAATAACGGATGGCTTAGGCTATGGTGATAATGCTAAAGCAGCACTCATTACTCGTGGATTAGCGGAAATTGCGAGATTGGGGACGGCTTTAGGAGCAAATCCTCTAACGTTCTCAGGGCTTACAGGCATTGGAGATTTAATTGTTACTTGTACAAGTGTTCATTCCAGAAACTGGCGAGCAGGTAATATGCTTGGAAAAGGGCTTAGTTTGGATGACGTGTTAGAAAATATGGGGATGGTAGTTGAAGGTGTAAGAACAACGAAGGCTGCCTATCAACTAGCAGAAAGAATGAATGTCAGTATGCCGATTACAAGTGCGCTTTATCACGTATTATTTAATGGAGAAAATCCTAAAGATGCTGTTGATTCATTAATGGGGAGAATAAAAACCCATGAGATGGAGGATCTAACAAATATTTTAGGTGAAAGATCTCAATAAGAAGTGCTCACATTAGCCTACTTCCTGCATAAGATAACAAGGAGTGCAGGTTGAAGGAGGTTATGCCTTGGGGTATGTGATTAATAGGTACGAAAAAAGATTATTAAAGGTAAAAGTGAAGTTGTTATAAAAAAAATTAATACTCCCTGAAAAAATAGTGATGTAATCATATAAAAATTGTTAAACCCGATTCCTTAAAGGGAAATTTATTTCTTGTATGATGCAAAAAGATAGGCATTAGACGATACAAGAAAGTAGTAATTCGCATAGAATGCAACGTAATACTGTTTAGAGTTGAACAAGTGGTATGGGAATATCAGGATTGTATGACTGAAGTAAAGTGCCCCTCTTTACTTCAGTTTTTTTTTATATGTGTTATAATAATTTGCGGACGAGATTCGACTATAAGATTTTATATTCACTGAATAGTGTTATGAGGAGAGATAAAAGATGACACCAGGGTTACTAAAAATGTGGATTTCTTTAGCAGCTATGGGCTTTATGTTTATCGCTGTTATTGGAATTTATTTTAGTAGATATAAATTAAAAGGTTTTTTTAAGGTTTTTACAGCAACAATTGCTTATTTTTTTATGGTATTAGCGGGTATAATTATTTTCTTTGTCGTTTTTAGTGGACCAGTAAGTGATTAAGGGTATTGGAGATTATCATGATTAAAATAACCAAATACATAATTTTAGTTTCCATTCTTTTATTAATGACAGGATGCCTATACCCACAAGACCGTTTAGCTCAAAATCAAGTTCCATATGAAAGTCAAATAGACGCTGTACAAAGGGCTGTTGACTCTTACAAAAAGGCGAACAATGGTTTACTTCCTATCAAAACGAGAGATTTAACAACACCTATTTATCAAAAATATCCGATTGATTTTAATAAGATGATGCCAAGGTATATTCAAGATCCACCTGGATCCGCTTTTGAAAGTGGTGGAGTATTTTTATATGTACTAGTAGATGTAGAGACCGAACCGCGTGTTAAATTATTTGATTTAACAGTATCAGAAAAAATTAGAGAATTAAAATTAAGACTCGAAGTATATCGAAGAGAACATGGATACCCACCAGTAAAAGAGGTAATTGGGACAAATCTCTTTACAATTGATTATCGTAAACTTGGTCTAAAAGAAGACCCTTATGTAAGTAGTCCATTTACTGGGAATAATCTCCCGTTTATTATGAATAATGAAATTGAACTGTTTGTGGATTACCGTATGGATTTATTTCACTTCTTAAATAAATTTGAAGAACATACCTTTAAAGTAGGTGACGACATTAGGCCAATTCTAGTGAATAACTCAATGTTTGTTCCTGCCCACTCTCTCGCATATACTGTAAATGAAAACAACGAACCAATTTTTTTAACAGAATAAGTCATGAACCCTTTCTTTAGGAATACAATCTAAAAGAAGGGTTTTTTTATTTTGTAAATAATCTATCACTATGTTTCGAAAAAATATTTAATCTACTAGTCATATTTAATTAGGACAACGTCATACATATATAGTGTCCTAGATTATTTAATTGTCGGATATTATTATCCCAGGAACTTAAGATCGGGAGGGGATCACTTGGAAAAGGTAGATATTTTCAAAGATATCGCTGAACGTACCGGTGGCGATATCTATTTAGGAGTCGTTGGTGCAGTTAGAACGGGTAAATCTACTTTCATTAAGAAATTTATGGAGCTAGTAGTTCTACCTAATATTGGGAATGAAGCAGATAAAGCACGGGCACAAGATGAATTGCCACAAAGTGCTGCTGGAAAAACAATTATGACAACTGAACCAAAATTTGTACCGAATCAAGCTGTTTCAGTACATGTTGAAGAAGGGCTAAATGTTAATATTCGTTTAGTGGATTGTGTTGGTTATACTGTCCCAGGAGCAAAAGGTTATGAAGATGAAAATGGACCTAGAATGATTAATACTCCGTGGTACGAAGAGCCGATTCCTTTTCATGAAGCAGCAGAAATTGGAACAAGAAAAGTGATTCAAGAGCATTCTACAATTGGTGTTGTTATCACGACAGACGGTTCAATTGGAGATATTCCTCGAAGAGATTATATTGAGGCAGAGGCTCGAGTCATTGAAGAATTAAAAGAAGTAGGAAAACCTTTCATTATGGTGATAAATACTGTTCATCCTCACCACCCTGATACAGAAGCTCTAAGGCAAGAGCTTATGGAGAAGTATGATATTCCTGTATTAGCAATGAGTGTTGAAAGTATGCGAGAAGGAGATGTATTTAACGTCTTACGTGAAGCTTTATATGAGTTCCCAGTACTTGAAGTGAATGTAAACTTACCAAGTTGGGTAATGGTCTTACGTGAAGACCACTGGTTAAGAGAAAGCTACCAAGACGCTGTTAAGGATACAGTGAAGGATATAAAACGATTAAGAGATGTTGACCGCGTCGTTGGTCAATTTAGTGATTATGACTTTATTGATCAAGCAAGCTTAGCTGGAATCGAAATGGGGCAAGGTGTTGCGGAGATTGATTTATATGCTCCAGATGATCTCTATGATCAGATTCTAAAAGAGGTTGTTGGTGTTGAAATCCGAGGAAAAGATCACTTGCTTCAATTAATGCAGGATTTTGCATATGCGAAACAAGAGTATGATCAAGTAGCGGATGCACTAAAAATGGTGAAACAGACTGGATATGGAATTGCTGCACCAGCCCTTTCAGACATGAGTCTAGATGAGCCGGAAATTATCCGTCAAGGTTCTCGTTTCGGTGTTCGCTTAAAAGCAGTCGCTCCTTCTATTCATATGATTAAGGTCGACGTTGAATCAGAATTTGCTCCGATTATTGGAACTGAGAAACAAAGTGAAGAGCTTGTTCGATATTTAATGCAGGACTTTGAAGACGATCCACTGTCAATTTGGAATTCAGATATATTTGGGAGATCGTTAAGTTCGATTGTTCGTGAAGGTATCCAAGCGAAGCTTTCGCTCATGCCAGAAAATGCAAGATATAAACTAAAAGAAACATTAGAGCGTATCATAAATGAAGGCTCTGGTGGTTTAATAGCAATTATACTATAATGAGTAGGCTCCTTTAGTGGAGTCTCTTTTTTTTATTCTTAGAATGTGTCTACGACAAAATGTTTCAAAAATGGCTAATTATACCTAAAAAGTAAAGATTTCTACCCGAAAATGATTGAATTATGTCTGAAAATCGTTTAATATAAGGCATGTTAGCATTAACAAACAGTAAAAAGGTATAGAAATCACAAAAACTGTGAACAAATGATTAATGAATTGCATGTGAATCGTAGTATAAGTTAATTTGAGTTGGGAGGAGGTGAATGGCATGAACAAGACAGAATTAGTTAATGCTGTAGCAGAAAGTGCTGAACTTTCTAAAAAGGATGCAACTAAAGCAGTTGATGCTGTTTTTGATTCAATCTTAGACGCACTTAAAAATGGTGATAAAGTTCAACTTATTGGTTTTGGTAACTTCGAAGTTCGCGAACGTGCTGCACGTAAAGGACGTAATCCGCAAACTGGTGAAGAAATTGAAATTGCTGCAAGCAAAGTTCCTGCTTTTAAACCAGGAAAAGCTCTTAAAGATGCAGTAAAGTAATACATAATTACCATATATAAAGGGGGATCGTACTATTCAATTACGATTCCCCTTTTTTGCTTTTAATCATAACTGTATGCTAGAATCACTTTACATTCGTTAAACAATAGGAGGGTTTTCTTTGGCGTCCATCAATCGCGACCAAATAGAACAGGCTGTTCGATTAATCATTGAAGCAATAGGGGAGGATCCAAATCGTGAAGGATTACTAGATACTCCGAAAAGGGTTGCTAAAATGTATGAAGAAGTATTTTCAGGATTAAACGAAGATCCGAAGGAACATTTTAAGACTGTTTTTGGTGAAGATCATGAAGAATTAGTACTTGTTAAAGATATTCCTTTTTATTCAATGTGTGAACATCATTTGGTTCCGTTTTACGGACATGCCCATATCGCCTATATACCTCGTGGTGGAAGAGTAACAGGGTTAAGTAAACTGGCAAGAGCTGTAGAAGCTGTTGCAAGAAGACCACAACTACAGGAAAGAATTACATCAACAATTGCTGAAGCGATGGTTGAAACATTGGAACCACATGGAGTAATGGTCGTTATTGAAGCAGAGCATATGTGTATGACAATGAGAGGTGTAAAAAAACCGGGAGCGAAAACGGTTACTTCAGCTGTGAGAGGCGTATTTGAGAAAGATTCAACTTCACGTGCAGAAGTTTTATCATTACTTAATAAATAAAGTGAGAGTCTAGATAAAAACTAAATGACATCAACAATTTAAAGTGAATTTGTTTGACAGATGTTCCATTTTAAGAGATAGTTATGAATATTAGTGTCTTTTAAAAAACGTTTTCACCTAAGGGAAAATGGATCCTTAGAATTCAGTTTGGGTAAAGGGGGAGAGTCGTGTGAGTTCAAACGTAAATAACGATTTCATCGTAATTAAAGCAACAGAAGACGGTGTTAATGTAATCGGTCTTACTCGTGGAACAGATACAAGATTTCATCATTCAGAAAAATTAGATAAAGGTGAAGTGATGATTGCCCAATTTACGGAGCATACATCTGCTATTAAAGTACGGGGAAAAGCGATTATTCAAACCACCCATGGTGAAATTGAAACAGATTCCAAAAAATAAGCAGGGACTTCCTGCTTTCTTTATTGATTGCCACTGCTATTTTCGGATACATGAGAATTCATGATAAAGCAAAAAATGAATTTCTATGGTATAATAAACGTTGTTTATAATGGAAAATAGAGATATAGGATATAAATAGGGGAAACAAGGGTGATTGGAAATGCATGACATCAAAGATAAAATGACAAATATTCAGAAACAAATTAAATATAAACTAAACCATCCATTTTTACATAAACATCTTCAATCACCTTATATTGATGAAGATAAACTTCTTTTATTATATTCAATTCTAGCTGATGCGAATTTAAAAGACAACGAAGTCGAGCACTACGTCTTGACAACGATGTTAATCCAATTGGCCCTTGATACCCATGAATACGTGACAAATTCTAAGGTGAACACCCCAAAAGATAATTTAACAAAACAGTTGACTGTATTAGCGGGAGACTATTTTAGTGGCTTATATTATTATTTTCTAGCACAACAGGACGATATCTCGATGATTAGATATTTAGCCGAGGGTACTAAAATTGTCAATGAGAACAAAATTAAACTTTATCAAAATGACATCACCCAACTAGTAACCTTGACGGAATGTATTGAGGTTGTTGAAGTCTCGTTACTTAGAAAAGTAACAGATTATTTTTGTCTTCCAAAATGGAATGGGTTTATTACAAAGTTTCTTCTTCTTAAAAGATTACTTAAAGAGAGGGAGATCTATCTAGAGAATGGTCATTCTATTATTATGAATGGGTTTCGTCATGTGTTTCTTCAGAGTTTTACACCAGCCCAGAATATCGATTCAAGAAATGATGAGGAAACATCTATACTACAAGCATATGATATTCAAATTGGCCATGTAAAAGATTCTCTTAGAACCTTTGTTAGTAGTCTTACATTAAATAGTGTTCTTGAACAAAGGACAAGTCTATTACTATCAAGCGATTACGACTACTTACCATTGAAAAAGACCATGGAGGAAGGGTAAAGAATGCAACAATCAAAGGAAGAACGAGTTCATCATGTGTTTGAAAAAATATATAAAAATTACGATAAAATGAATTCAGTCATTAGTTTTCAACAGCATAAAGCATGGCGTAAAGATACAATGAAGAGAATGAATGTTCAAAAAGGTCAAACTGCGTTGGATTTATGCTGCGGTACAGGAGATTGGACTATAGCCCTTGCTGAAGCAACAGGACCAAATGGCAAGGTAGTGGGGCTTGATTTTAGTAAGAATATGCTTAAGGTAGGCCAGGAAAAAATAAAAAAATTAAATCTGCAGCATGTATCACTTATCCATGGGAATGCGATGGATCTACCATTTGAGGATAACTCTTTTGACTTTGTCACAATAGGTTTTGGACTAAGAAATGTCCCGGACTATAAGCAAGTATTAAGTGAAATGCATCGTGTCGTGAAACCAGGTGGAAAGGTTGTCTGCCTTGAAACCTCTCAGCCAACTTTAATCGGATTTAAGCAAATTTATTATTTCTATTTTAAATATGTTATGCCATTGTTCGGTAAGCTTTTTGCCAAAAGTTATAAAGAATATTCGTGGTTACAGGAATCTGCTAAAGACTTTCCAGGAATGAATGAGTTAGCAGACTTATTTAGAGAAGCTGGTTTATCTGATGTTGAAATTAAACCATACACGGGTGGAGTAGCTGCCATGCATTTAGGTTACAAGAAATAATTTTGTTCAATGTTACCATGTTAGGATACCAATATTGACTCTTTGTGTATGATTGAAATCAAGAGTCAATATGAACTTCATTGAACATAACGTACATAAAAAATAAAGGTGAATTCCATGAAATTAAAGATGATGTATTCCTTTTTAAACGCGGATATTACTTTAATAGAAAAAGAGCTAGAGGCTACTGTACAAGCAGAGCATCCACTTCTTAGACAAGCAGGGGTTGAATTACTTCAGGCTGGTGGAAAAAGGCTCCGGCCTGTTTTTGTATTATTAGCTGCTAAATTTGGAAACTATGATATACACAAGGTCAAAAATGTCGCTGTTGCACTGGAACTTATTCACATGGCTTCATTAGTACATGACGATGTGATTGATGATGCAGAGTTAAGAAGAGGAAGACCAACAATCAAAGCAAAATTTGACAATAAAATAGCGATGTATACTGGTGACTATTTGTTTGCTCGTTCTTTAGAGCTAATGACAAAATTGGAGAATGTAGAAGCTCATAAGATTTTATCCCATACGATGGTAGAATTATGTATTGGGGAAATAGAGCAAATTAAAGATAAATACGATTTTCATCAAAACTTACGTTGTTATTTAAGGCGTATTAAAAGAAAAACAGCGCTGTTAATTGCAGTTAGCTGTGAACTAGGAGCAATTGCGGCAAATGTACCGCATGAAATTCAAAAAAGACTGTTCGATTTTGGGTATTATGTCGGAATGTCCTTTCAAATTACAGATGATATATTAGATTTTACAGCATCTGAAGCTCAGTTGGGTAAACCAGCGGGGAGCGATTTGCTACAAGGGAATGTTACATTACCAGTGTTATTTGCTATGCAAAATCCAGAATTGAAAGCTAGAATGATGAATGTTTCAGATTCTACATCTGCGTATGAAATACAGCCTCTTATTTCAGCAATCAAAGCCTCAGACGCTATTGAAAAGTCATTTGAAGTGAGCAACCTATATTTAGCTAAGGCTTTTAAAGTATTAGATGATCTGC
>JBEQAC010000085.1:0-12312 GCA_041640535.1 Bacillaceae bacterium | reverse complement strand
GCTTCAGCAAGACCAACCGCCATTCCTTGCCCTAATCCGCGGCTTGCGCCAGTTATTAAAGCAACTTTTCCTTTTAGAGAAAAAAGCGATTCCATTTTCATCCCACCCTTAGTGTATATTTGTTTATAAATGTTTCTTTATGTTCAATATAGTTCGATTATATCACAAATAAAAAAGATGACAACGATTAATTGTTCGTTTGTCATCTCAAAAAGATTGAATTTTTAAAGCTTGGCTAGGTGTAGACGGATTTGTTTACTTTCTAGTTTTATTTTTACACTCTCGTCAAGACTAGAATCAGTTATGATCTCATCTACTTCATCAAGAGTGGCGAATTGAATGAGGGCTACTTTTTCAAATTTTGAAGCATCCGCTAATAAGGTAATTTGATTAGCACTGGCAATGATTTGTCTCTTCCAATCTGCGTGAATACTATTAAATACCGTCAATCCATGTTCCAATGAAATCCCCGTCGTACCAAAGAATAATCGATTGACTCTCATTCTACTTAGCATCTCTGTTGCTTGTGCTCCCATTAGGGAGGATGATTGATCAATTCTGGTTCCACCTAAGACCATTAATTGAACATTGCTTTTGTTAAGTAAGACGCCCGCAATTTTCAAATCATTGGTAATCACAGTAATAGGAAAATCTCCTAGCAATTCTGCAACTGCAATCGTCGTACTGCCTCCATCCATTAAAATGGTTTCATTGGGTTTAATGAGTTTCACAGCCTCTTTTGCAATCGCAAGCTTTACATCACTATAACCCAATTGGCGTTCTGCAATTGGAAGCATCCTTCCTTCATTTTCTTCTATAACAGCTCCACCATGGATCCTTTTTAAAAGACCACGATGCTCCAGTAATTCAAGATCCCCTCTTATTGTTTTTTCAGTAACATCTAATAGCTTACTAAGCTCCGATACTTTAATAATTTTATTTTTATCTAACTGATCTAGAATTCGTTCATGCCGTTCAACTGCAAGCATTTACTATTACCTCCGCCTTTGTTCACTTTTTACCCTTTTTGTTCGTTTTATTTACACTTATTATACAGTTTCCCTATTAAAATCACCACAATTTTTTAACAAAAAAGAAGACTGCGTCAAAGTTGCGAAAATGCAAGCTTCTGAAACAGTCTTCAATCAAAATCTTTAATTCTATTTCCTAGAAATCCCTTGTAATGAGAATGAATATTTATATTCATGATTTGCAAATAGAGTATATTCCGGATGAGTTTTTTGTCCCCAACTATCATCTCCTCCAACACCCATTTGCTTGTAATTAATTCTTAAAACTGTTTGATTACTAATTGGTAATCTATAGCCATGATCTGCAACTTCAAGCTCTAATGGTGTATAAGGAAGTGCATTTACTTCAATTGGTTCTATACCCGAAACCTTCAAGCCAGCACCTTCTTGATTTTGTACAGTTAGCCATCTAACTTCTGTTTTATTTCCACATTCCTGTGGTTTTAAGTATGGTACATACTGATCTTTCACTTTTCCTTGATAGATTCCGATTTTTGCACCTTTTTGTTTGTCCCAATAACTTTCATGAGGACCTTTTCCATACCAAGTAAGATTTTCAAACGATTCGTCAAGAGTCATCATCATCCCTACTTGTGGAATTTCTGGAAGGTCTTCCCCTGGAATTAGTACCTGCTCTACGTTAACTTTGCCATTACCTACTATTGAATAGGATACTTTCACCTGCGAAGAACTAGTCGTTGGTAATGTGTAATCTGCTGTAATTGTAATAGATTCCTTTGTAGCCGAGTAATTGAATGATTGGAGTTCACGTTTTTGACCCGCTTCTCTCCATGTTTCACTTCGCTCATGCAGTCTATTTCCTCTATCATTATCTGTCATCGCTCGCCAGAAATTAGGGACAAGTTCGCTTTTAATAAGTTCGACCCCCTTGCAGACATACGATACTAGTGCACCATTCTCTCTATTAAAGACAACTGTAAATTCTTCTCCTTCTACTTTCAAAAGTGAATCTGTTTCACTGATGCTCATCTCTGAGGCATTAGATTGGTCATCATTTACTTGTACCAGTTCAACTGGAATGATGAATTGTTCAAATGCAATTTCGTGACCTTTTTCAGCCCATAGTTGGTCTTGCTTTAATTTTAAGGCTACTGAAATTATATATTCACCATTCTCTTGACTAGAAGTGATGTTTGAATAGTTGATTTTTATGGTAGATGTCGATAATGGTTCTACATCAATTACTGTAGAATCTGTTTCAATGATGGAACCATCTTTCATCATTTGCCATTCAAGATTGTATTCTTTTAAATTTGTAAATAAATAGTTATTTTTCAATTCAATGATGCCATTTTCTATGTCACTAGCATTAAAAACAACATTTTGATAGCATTTTTTGACCTCGAAAATCTTTGGTGAAATTGATCCATCACCAAAAATTAATCCATTTCCCGAGAAGTTCCCATCGTTTGGTGTGTCACCAAAATCTCCGCCATAGGCTAAATATTCAACCCCATCTTCAGTTGTTGTCTTAAGTGATTGATCCTTCCAATCCCAAATGAACCCACCTTGTATGATTGGATATTGATCAAATAAATCGGTATATTTATACAGATTTCCGACGGAATTCCCCATCGCATGACTGTATTCACATAAAATATATGGTTTTTGAGGTTGCTCCGCTTTTTCAGCCTCAATCGCATATCGTTCAACACCAGCAGGGCTTATATACATTGTACTTTCAATATCGGAAGCAGCCTCAAACTTTCTAAAATGAAAAATCCCTTCATAATGAACAATTCGTGATGGATCGTTCTCATGGAAGAAATCATGCATCTTAATAAAATTCTCTCCACCAAATGATTCATTCCCAAGTGACCAAATGATAATCGATGGATGATTCTTATCTCGTTGAAACATTGAATTACAGCGGTCTAGAACATTTTCTGTCCATTCTGGTTTACTTCCTGGAACGGTCGTCCCTTCTTCCTTTTGACCGTATTTCCATGTTCCGTGTGTTTCAAGATTTGTTTCATCAATTACATAAAGTCCATACTCATCACATAGTTCATACCATACAGGATGGTTTGGATAATGTGAGGTTCGCACCGCATTAATATTATGCTTTTTCATTAACCGAATATCATGAACCATATCCTTTAAATCTACTGCACGCCCTTTTTCAGAACTAAATTCATGACGATTCACACCTTTAAATACAATCCTTTTCCCATTGATCTTCATTAATCCGTCTTTGATTTCGAATGTACGAAAACCAACCTTACAGCTTTCTGTTTCAATAATTTGACTCTGGTCATCTCGCAAAGTTAAGACAAGAGAATATAGATTTGGATGTTCTGCACTCCACTTTAATGGATTTTCTACCAATTTTTCTATACTTACATCTATTAGATCTTTTTCGTTAAGATTTACACTTACCTTCAATGGCTCATCAAAGACTTGTTTATTCTTTTGGTCAAATAGCATTGCCTCAAAAGTATAATCTCCAACATTTTTTTGAAAATAGTTTGTAATCTTCGCGTTAATTTTTAGATTTGCATCTGTATAATCTTGATCCAGGTCTGTTAAAACAAAGAAATCATTGATATGAATCTCTGGAGTAGAATATAAATAGACATCCCTAAAAATCCCACTCATTCTCCAAAAATCCTGATCCTCCAGCCAGCTCGCATCACACCAACGATACACCTCAACTGCTAGCTTGTTTTCACCTTCTACTAAGTATGGTGTTAGATCAAACTCGGCCGGTGTAAAAGTATCTTCACTATATCCAACCATCTCACCATTAACCCATAAATAAAACGCAGATTCAACACCTTGAAAACTAATATAGACAGGTTGACCCTTCCAATTTTTAGGAATGGTAAAGCTGCGAATATACTGACCAACCGGATTATATTTTGTTGGTGCAAATGGTGCCTGAATATCTTCCTTCCCTTCCCAAGGATATCGTAGATTCGTATATTGAGGATAATCATAGCCCTGCAGCTGCCAGTGTGAAGGAACTTTAATTTCATCCCAATTGCTACTATCAAATCCATTCTCAAAAAATTCAAGAGATCTTTTTTCAGGAGTTTCAGCAAATGAAAATTTCCATTGACCATTTAATGATTGGAAAAAATCAGATGCTTCTCTTTTTCCTTTTAATGCCTCTTCAACCGTTAAATAAGGCATTAAGGTTGCATGAGCATCTAAGCGATTTAATTGAAATATTTCTGGGTTGTTGTTCCATTCTGGATAGCCATTTTTGGGCGGAGTGTACTTGAATTTTGATAATTGTTTTAACACTAGAATTCCTCATTTCTATTAATATTTTAAGGTATAAAGTGGTTTAGCAAACTATTAAAACCACAAAATGTTACCGGTTACAAAATAGATATAAGTATATTCTATAATAATCTTATTATTTATTAAACATTTTCCTTATTGATACTTAAATAAGTGTACATGAATTTTCTAAATCTGGATTAAATTAAAAAAGAAGAAATTCTTAAAAAGACGTTGTTAACTTAAAGAATACCATGGTACTATTTAATTATGCTTTTCAATATCGGTTTTCGATATTGGATTCCAATATTAGAAAGGAGCGATGGCCGAATTGGAAGATAGAGTGTTACGGAAACTTTTTCTTGGATTTATCCAGATTCACATACTACATCATGCCAATGAGCATCCAATATTCGGTGTGTGGATGCTTGAAGAATTAAGAGGACATGGTTACAACATCAGCTCAGGGACTCTTTATCCAATTTTACACTCTATGGAATCAGATGGTCTTTTAGTAAAGGAAGAAAAAAATGTTGAAGGCAAAATTAGAAAATATTATACAACGACAGAGAAAGGAAATCTTGTTTTGATCGAAGCGAGGAAAAAAGCATATGAGCTTTTTAAAGAAATTAAAGATTAAAAAGAAGGTGAAATAAGGGTGAACAAACAAAACAAAGGATTTAAATCACTTCTGGAAATTCTAATGGTTTCAACTAAATTGGGGTTAACCTCATTTGGAGGACCCATTGCCCATTTAGGGTATTTTCATGATGAATATATACGGAGAAGAAAATGGATGGATGAAAAAAGTTATGCTGATTTAGTGGCATTGTGCCAGTTCTTACCGGGTCCCGCGAGTAGTCAAGTTGGTATTGGGATTGGGGTAATGAGAGCTGGAATACTAGGCGGAATCGTATCGTTTCTTGGATTCACACTACCATCTGTCATCGCTCTCATTATTTTTGCTCTTTTGCTTCATAATTTTGGGTTTACTGATGCAGGTTGGATTCGAGGGTTAAAAATTGTCGCTGTGGTTGTTGTGGCACATGCGATTTTAGGAATGGCGAAGAATTTGACCCCTGATATAAAGCGGAAAACGATTGCTTTATTTGCTGTTGTGGTTACATTGTTATGGCAAACTGCGTTTACCCAGGTTAGCGTGATTCTTTTAGCAGGCTTTGTAGGATTTCTCATTTATAAACAACATACAATCGATGATCAATCAGAAGATATTCAATTCCCTATTTCCCACCGTTTTGCTGTGGTATGTTTATCTTTATTCTTTGGATTGTTAATTGCATTGCCCATACTTAGGGAAGCAACGAATCTAAATTGGATTGCCTTATTCGATAGCTTTTATCGTTCAGGTTCTTTAGTATTTGGCGGAGGACATGTCGTGTTACCTTTACTTGAACGTGAATTTGTTCCAGCTGGATGGCTTAGTGAGGAAGAGTTTCTTGCTGGATATGGTGCAACACAAGCAGTACCAGGACCATTATTTACATTTGCAGCCTATATTGGTGCTGTAATCGGTGGTTGGCAAGGTGGATTACTAGCCACGGTTGCGATCTTTTTACCTGCTTTTCTATTAATAGTAGGAACATTACCATTTTGGAATTCGTTACGTCGCAATCCGAATATTAAAGGGGCTTTAATGGGAATTAATGCTGCTGTTGTAGGTATCCTAATTTCGGCACTTTATCATCCGATTTGGACCAGTTCCATTTTAACTGCACTTGACTTCTCATTTGCAGCAATCCTTTTCGGAATGTTAGTTTTCTGGAAGCTGCCACCTTGGGTAATTGTTTTAACGGGTGCGGTTGGAGGATTTTTGTTATCATTCATTTGAAACGATGGGGAAACGATGGGGACGGTTCTCATGCTTCTTTCGATTCGCTAAACGAAAGAAGCACGAGAACCGTCCCTGTGTACTTCCCTGTGTACTTCAGAAATAAGAATTGACACCTTTCCTATAAGGTAGTAAGGTTTAATCATTATTTATAGAGTAACAATTACTTCACGGCTTTGATCTTGGGTATCGATAGGGTTGAAAAAGAAGGAGTAAATCCAATGAAAATGAGAAGTATTAAACTCAATCCCTCACAATTACTTATTTTAGTGTTTTTTGTTTCAATTATGGTAGGAACAATACTTCTGAAATTACCTTTCGCTACGACTCATTACATACGATGGGTTGATGCATTATTCACGGCTACTTCAGCCATGACTGTGACAGGTTTAGTAGTTGTAGATACTGCAACGGAATTTACGGTATTTGGGCAAATTGTGATTGCTTTGCTAATGCAGTTAGGCGGATTAGGAATTATGTCCTTCGCTCTATTAATTTATATGATGCTTGGGAAAAAAATTGGGTTAAAAGAACGAATTCTTATCCAAACAGCACTTAATCAAACCTCTATTGGAGGAGTGATTAAACTTGTTAAGAATCTATTTATTTTTTCTTTAATCATTGAGTTTATAGGAATGTTATTTTTGGCTTCTAGCTGGGTGCCTGAATACGGTTGGTCTAAAGGGCTCTATCTTAGCTTTTTTCATTCTATCTCTGCATTTAATAATGCTGGTTTCGCACTATGGTCTGATGGATTGATGGGGTATGTTGGTGATCCTATTATTAATCTAGGAATTACATTTCTATTTATTATTGGTGGGATTGGATTCACGGTATTAACCGATTTATGGTATAAAAAGGAGTTTCGTCAATTTAGCCTCCATACAAAGTTGATGCTTATTGGTACCTTATTAATAAACATAATCGCGATGTTTTTTATTTTTATCCTTGAATACACGAATCCAAATACATTAGGGGGATTATCCCTATTAGATAAGTTTTTTGCATCTTATTTTCAAGCTGTAAGCCCTCGTACCGCTGGTTTTAATACTATCGATATTGGCAGTCTAAATGAATCGACCATCTTTCTCATTCTATTATTAATGTTTATTGGGGCGGGAAGTGCATCCACTGGTGGCGGAATTAAAGTAACGACGTTTATTATTATCTGCCTTGCTGTTGTTACATTTTTAAAGGGAAAACAAGAAATTATGATCATGAGAAGATCAATCGCTAATGCATATATTATTAGGGCTTTAGCTATTTCAACTATGGCTTTATTCCTTATATGTATTGCGGTTTTCATTCTCAGTATCACGGAACAAGCACCGTTCCTTATGATTCTATTCGAAGTGGTATCTGCTTTTGGAACCGTCGGTTTATCTATGGGGATAACTAGTAATCTAACAATCATAGGAAAGTTAATCATTATCATTATTATGTTTGCAGGTAAACTGGGTCCATTAACACTTGCCTTTTCATTAGCAAGACCTGAAAAATCAAAAATAAGATATCCTCATGAAGATATCCTAACTGGTTAATGAAACAAGCCACTAATATCAGTGGCTTGTTTCATTTATCAGGTTCTTTTTCTATTCGTGTAATGCCACTTACACCATCATTTTCAACCACATGTTTAAGTATGGATAATTTATTATTCCAAAATTGCTCATAATATGAGAGCCACTGTTTTACTTCCACTAATGGTTTTGCTTGTAAGTGATAAATTTTTTCTCTGCCTATTTTTTGCCCATGAACCAATCCTGCATCTGAAAGAATATGAAGATGTTTGACCACGGCTGTTCGACTCATCGAAAAATTTAATGTAATTTCTGAAATAGGTAAATCTTTTTCAACAAGTAATTGAAGAATTTTTCTTCTGGTTGGGTCTGCAATTGCTTGAAAAACATCATGCTTTTCTACTGAAAGAGACACTAGACCTCAACAACCTTTTTTAGCCCTTCATTGACAATAGCATACCAACCTTGTTCCATTCGATCACGAATAACTGAGCTTTCCTGGTTCGCCTTTGTAATAAGTGAATCTGCTTGTTTCCACCCACCGTGGATAAGAGTAAACTCTGTCTGATTGCCTATCTCCTTTAAAAGAAAAGTAACAATCCAACCATCAGTATCCCATGTAAAAGAAAGTCGATTAGGAGCCTCTATTTCTAACACTTTACATGGAGATGGACCAAATGGGGATTGAATATGAAATTCGTGTCCTTCCACCGGTTCGAAATCATTTGGCATGAACCATAGTCCAATCCCTTCTGCTGTCGATACTTTTTCCCATACTTTTTGAATAGGTGCATTTAATAAAATCGTTTGCTTAATATCTGGTAATGTTTGATTTGTTTCCATCATCTATATCCTCCGTTTTTAAATAGAACCAAATGGTTATACTTCTGTATAATATAACACCTTTTGGTTTCATGTCAATAGCATAGGGACGGTTCTTGCTGCTTCTTTCGTTTAGCTAAACGAAAGAAGCGCGAGAACCGTCCCTATATTGCTCAATTAGTTCATTAATTTTCTCACCACTAAAGTCTCTACCTTCTGTTAATCGTTCAATTTCTACACCATCTTTTTCAAAAATTAACACAGGGACTGCCATGGTATTATATTTAGTGCTGGCTTCCTTGGTTTCATCCAAGTTAATAACGGTGATTGGATAATTGACTTCGTGCTCTAGTATCATTCCAAGGATCTTGCAGCTCGGACAGTCATTTTTCTCTAGTTTAATTATTTCTAAACTCACTGAAATCTCCCCTTTCATTTTTCTAATGATGTGTTTATTTTATCCTCTGCTGTTATCGAAGTAAACTTGCCAATTCTGTTAATGTTATTCTTTCCACCACTTCATAACCGTTCCCACGTCCTCTGGGCCGTATGATAACTGTTCCCATATTTGGAATTTGACCAAGACCAATCCCTTCCGGAAAGCTGTGGCCGATAACAACCTTATTCCTTCCTTGAGGAGGAGGAAGTTCTAAATAGGATGTGAAGCTATTCAAAATCCATGCTTGTTCTAAAGCGCCAATATTTCTACTTAACTTATATAGTTCTACCAAAAAAGGGTCAACTTGAACATTTCCTTGTCCAAAAGCTAATTCAGCAGTTTCCCTATTTCTGCAAAAAGGACTAGCAAGTACAGGGGACATTACTGGAATTTGTAATCTTCGGAGAGATTCCCCGTAGATAATCGCTTGCCTTCTTCCATTTAGAGATAAGTTTCTCTGGGTGTAACAATTCTCGAAGTTTAGATATGGTAGATCTTCTCCAACATTTGCTTCTGCGTGTCTTGCATATAGAATATACCCTCCTTGTCGAAGTAAATTAAGCCATTGCCGCTCCGAAAATGCTGAAGTATTCGAACTAATTCCTCCTATAGTCATCTTCATTTCTCCCTCGGTAATAACATATAATTGACTTTATAATGTATGTTATCCACCTTTAATTTGAGAAGGTAGATTGAAAAAAAGAAACCCTGCCATGGTTTTTATTTAACCATTTAGACAAAGTTCCCGTAATCAATGACAATAATTTTCCCCTTATTAGATAAAGCTAAATTCCTCTTCTTTTTCATATCTTTTGGTTTAATTCCATTCTCCTTAAATGTTGTAATCAAGCTTGAGATTTTATTAGCATATTCTTGATCTAAAGGTACCTCCCTCGGCATCTTTTTCATGATAATCCACCCATGACCACACTCCTTAACTGGACAAAGATGTTTTTGAATGTGAGGTGGGGAATGAAAGAATAGGTTATATTCTTTTTCATTGCTTTTGATACCCCATGGTGATAAGGCAACCTTAAGTACATATCCATTTCTAAGATCAAAGACAATTCTATGTCGTCCATTTCCGATTTTTTTATATCGTAATCGAAGAGTCTTTCTAGCTCTTTCTACATATTCAGACCACTTTTCCTCTTTTCTAATAAAGCTTTGATTTTTTACTTTCGCAATCCAATAACTTATCGATCGAATTTCTCGTTCAGATAGGTAACTTGTCTTATTGTAGATGAGTCACAGCTCCTTCCAAAATTACTACTCTAGGAATATATAAATCAATATAGTCTATGCAAATGCTGGTTTGCTTGACTGGTTGTTTTTATTACTGAAAAACAAAAAAGGGAGGATATCCCCCCTTTATATTAAAAGTTTGTGCGAGTCAATTTCGGAATATAGAATGATAAGAACAATGAGCGACCAAGACTAAATAAGACAAAAGATAACCAAACTCCTTGGTTTTGATAAATGGGGACAAGTAACCATAGTGCAACCAAAAATACGATTAAAGCTAGCATAATCGAATTTCGAACCGACTTCGCCTCTGTCGCACCTGAAAATATTCCATCTAATTGCAATCCCCAAAATCCAACGAAAGGAAACACGACCATCCATAATAGTAACTCAATTGCAGTTTCTCTCACATCTGTAATCGTTGTAAAAATAGTAACAATTGTCTCCCCAAAAACCAAGATGACTAACGCTAAAATAATGGCTGAACCAAATCCCCATTGTGCCGATAATGTAAATGCACGTTTATAAAGTCCTTGATTCCCTGCTCCAATTGCCCTTCCAACAAGAATACTCGATGCATTGGCAAATCCTCCAAAGAAATAGGCCATGATATAGTGGATTTGAAGCAAAATAGCATTGGCTGCTAATGTGACTTCTCCCATACTCGCCCCCTTTGCAGTAAAAAGCCCTGTCATAATAAGTAAACAGACTGTTCTCAAAAATAAGTCCCTATTGACCTTCAACATCTTGATCAAAGGTTCTGATTCGATTAGCATTTTGAGAGTGATATGTGAAAAGCTCATCCTATTTGCCCGAAATATTACCCATACTCCAAATAATATCCCACTTATTTCTGAAATAAGAGTAGCATATGCAACTCCATTAACTCCCATTCCAAGCCCTAAAACAAACACAAGATCTAGAATAATATTTAAGACATTCATTAAAACTTGCGTTGCTAAGGCTAATCGAACCTTGCCCATCCCAATGAGCCAACCAATGACTACATAACTAAGTAGAATAAAAGGTGCACCCCATATCCGAATAGAAAAATAGGTTGCAGCAAAGCCTGATACTGCTTCACTCCCTCCAATGACAGAAAGAGCAATGTTTAGGATCGGCTGTTGTAATAGGATAAATAACATTCCGAATATCAAAGATAAAATCATCGGCCGTAAAAAAGCTAATAGCATTTCATTTTGATGATTAGCCCCTTGTGCTTGAGCTGTAAATCCACTCGTACTCACTCGGAGAAAGCCCAGTAGCCAGTACATCGTATTAAAAATAACGGCCCCAATCGCGACTCCACCAATGGAGGCGGGATCAGGAATCTGTCCAACTACAGCAGTATCAACCGCACCTAATATGGGAGTGGAAATGCCAGAAATAATAAGTGGGATCGCTAGCACCAAATACTCCCGATGACTAAGAGATGGGCTACTTTTTATTTGCAAAGAGGAGGTTGATAATTTCATAATTTTCTCCTTACTATGAATAACACTTTATGATTAAAATATTTCTTTTTCTAAGTGAACAGTTTCGAACTCATCCTGTTCATCTAAAGTGATATTAAACCCCTTTTTTTGCCAAAAGGGAAGACCACCTGGTAAAAACTTATGTGTATGAAGATACAACATTTTATAGCCGACTTCTTTACTAAATCGTTCAGCTTCATGAAAAAGAAAAGAACCAATTCCTTGTTTTCTCAAATTTTTATCTACATAACATTTGATCATTTCACAGGTAGTTTCCAAATTATAGCGATCTTTAAGCGACACAATCCGTCCATCATAAGGGCGTACTGCAATTGTACCTACCACTTGATCATTGGAAAATGCTGCAAAAAAAGATGCCTTTTCTCGGTTCAAAAATAATAACTCCATCTCGGTCAAGTCTCTCATAGATGCCTCACTTAGTGGAAAAGGATAAACATCTGACATCGTTCGAATTAAAAAATCTGAGACTTGCCTTATTTCTTCTTTTTTTACCTCACGTATTTCCATAAGAGAAACTACCTCCACTAACATTGAAAAAAATCAGGATATATCACTAAATTTTTTTTAATCTATTTGTGCTGCCTTAATTAAGGCTTTTGTATAAGGATGTCGTTCCTTATCATAAAGCTCTTCTAGCTTAAACTGATCAACAATCGATCCA
>JBEQAC010000084.1:0-12509 GCA_041640535.1 Bacillaceae bacterium | reverse complement strand
TCGTAAAGAAGTGGATCAGTTTATTAGCAAAATAACAGCGACTAAAGCTGCTTATTTATCACAGCTTACAGATGGTACCCATTTGCATACATTAGAAGCAGATTCCATTTCCAAGCTTGATGCGGCTTGTGAAGCGTTAAAGAAAGCAGGGTATCTAATAGAGTCTTAAAGAAAAAACGTGAATCTAAAAAGATTCACGTTTTTTCTAATTAAAAATATGGATAACTCCCAAGTACTTTGACAGAGCAGCCTAGTGCTTCTAACTCAGCTATAGCACCAGGAATGAGGACTTCGTCCATTTGTTGTTCAATATCAATAATAAAGAAGTAATTACCCAAACCTGTTTTCATCGGTCGGGATTCTATTTTTGACAAATTTAATTTGCGCCACGCAAACGCAGAAAGAACGGTATGTAAAGCCCCTGCCTGGTCTGATGGTAATGTAATCATAAGAGTAGTTTTATATCCTTTACTTTCTAACTCGCGTACTTCTAACGTTAAAGATTCTTTATGAAGTACAACGAAACGGGTATGATTATTATCAAAATCATGGATATTATTTTTCACGATTTTTAAACCATATTCCTTTGCTGCAAGCTCATTTGCAATTGCAGCTACGCAGAGCTCAGGATGTCTGCTAACAAAACTCGCAGCAGACCCTGTGGATGTCATATACTCTACCGTAGCATTTGGACAGGTACGGTGTAAAAAACGATGACATTGAGCAATCGCATGTGGATGTGAATAGACTGCTTCTATCTCTGTCCAGTTCTTTTCTTGCTGTGGATGTACCATCAAATGCTGACGAATTGGAATAACAACCTCACCAACGATTTTCAAAGGCTGTTCATGAATTAAATAATCTAATGTAAGATTTACTGATCCTTCAATTGTATTTTCTAATGGAACAATCGCAGCATTTACTTCATTATTTTCAGCGGCATCAATACATGAAGGAATGGTGTCATAAGATTTTCGCTTACTATTTGGAAAAATGCTCTTTACTGCCTGTTCAGTAAATGTTGCTTTTGGACCTAAATAACCTATTACCTCTAACTCTTTCAAAACTGCTCCCCCTATGCGCCTGTACCAAGGATGTCTACCTTATCTACAAATTCTAGACGTTTTAGTTTAGAAATCAGCTCAGTAATTTCCACAGACATTCCCGAAGTATTAAGTGATAATGTAACATTTGCTTTTCCTCTTAATGGAATCGTTTGGTGGATGGTGAGAACATTACAGCCTGCTGAAGCTACAACAGCTAACAATTGTGATAGTGTTCCAGAACGATCCTCTAAATGAAAAAATAACGTAATAATCCGCTCTTGCACCATTGTATGAAAAGGAAACACCGTGTCACGGTATTTATAAAAGGCACTCCGGCTTAATTCGACTTGCTGGGCTGCAATCGCGATTGATTCTGCTTTTCCACGTTCAAGTAATTCCTTCGCTTCCAATGTTTTCCTAATCGCTTCTGGCAACACATCTTCTCTTACAAGATAAAATTTCTCATCTAACTTATTATTTCGATTGTTAGTCAAGCTTCTCCCCACCCCTCAAAAAGAGGCTATGACAAAAGGTCACGACCTCTTTTTACAACTACATTTTAATAGGTTTGTTTTTCTCTCTATTATTCTCGACTATTTATTCAATGAATTCAAATTCAAATTCTAATAATCGAACCGTATCACCATGTTTTGCACCACGTTCTCTCAGTGCGTCATCAATTCCCATCCCTCGCATCTGTCTTGAAAATCTCCGAATCGATTCGTCTCTTTCAAGGTTCGTCATCTTAAAGAGTTTTTCAATTTTATCACCTGAAATGACAAATGCTCCGTCTGGGTCTCTCGTAATGACAAAGTCGACTTCTTCTTTCTCATGTCGATAAACGACGCGGTTTTCAGCATCATTCTCAACCACTTCTTCAAGAGGATATTCCGGTGCAGTTTCAAGTAAATCAGCAATTTCAAAAAGTAGATCTCTTAATCCTTGCCTTGTAAGAGCAGAAATTGGGAAGATTTTCACATCATCCGACAACTTTTCCTTAAATAATTGAAGATTCTCTTCCGCATCTGGCATGTCCATTTTATTGGCAACAACAATTTGAGGTCTCTCTGTTAAGCGAAGGTTATATTCCTTCAATTCATCATTAATCGTCAGATAATCCTCATAAGGATCACGACCTTCTAATGCTGACATATCGATAACATGGACAATGACCCGTGTTCTTTCAATATGACGTAAAAATTGATGCCCTAATCCAACGCCTTGATGGGCACCCTCTATTAATCCAGGCAAGTCAGCCATAACGAAGCTTCGTCCATCTTCTGTCTCGACTACACCAAGATTTGGGACAATGGTTGTAAAATGATAATCACCAATTTTAGGCTTGGCTGCTGATACAACAGATAACAGTGTAGATTTCCCTACGCTTGGAAAACCGACTAAACCTACATCTGCTAACACTTTTAACTCAAGAATAATATCACGCTCTTGACCTGGCTCACCATTTTCTGCAATTTCTGGTGCTGGATTTGCAGGTGTTGCAAAGCGAGAGTTTCCTCTACCGCCTCGTCCACCTTTTGCAATTACCGCTCTCTGCTCGTGCTGAGTCAAATCGGCAATCACTTCACCTGTATTTGCATCTGTAACAACAGTTCCCGGTGGAACCTTGACCACCATAGGCTCTGCATTTTTACCGTGTTGGTTTTTAGACATCCCATGTTCTCCGCGTTTTGCTTTGAAATGCCTTTGATAGCGGAAATCCATTAATGTTCTTAAACCCTCTTCTACAACGAAGATGACATCGGCGCCTTTTCCACCGTCACCACCAGCTGGTCCACCCATTGGTACATATTTTTCACGGCGATAAGCAACCATACCATTTCCACCATCGCCACCTTTTACATAAACTTTGACTTGATCGACAAACATATTTTCCCTCCGGTCTTCTTAAAATCTGTTAATTGACTAAACTGATACTTGCCACAAATTCATGATTATGTACTTCATAGTCAATTAATTGGATTTGATTAAACTCATGCTCTTTCCTAAGTGAATCGGCAATTTGTTCCGTGTTATTTATTATTCCACTAAAATCAAAAAGAAATCTAACTTCTTCTTCGAACAATTCGATTGAAATCACTAAATGATTTTCTCCGTTCATATCAACTGAATTGTCAATTATAGAAAAGAATGCAGTACACCATCGTGTGATAGTTTCATCGTATTTTGATAAATCCTTCACTTCCCCAAGGATTTCAAATTCAATCGTAAAATTATGTATTTCCCAATTATATGTCATTAAAAAAGTAGTCAATGCCTCAAGCTTCAAGTTTGTAAGCTTTGCTTCATTTTGCGATTCAATGATGATTTCTTCAATAATTTCATTCACACGGTCAAATTTACCAAGGCTTAAATTTCCTTTGATTAACTGAACCTTGTTTAACCAATCATGTCGAGAATGCCTTAAAATTTCAACTGTACTCCATTCCTTTTTCATCACGATACCCCTAATTAATCTTTTATCCTAATTTTTATATAAACAAATAAAGTAAATACCGTACCTGCCAAGTTTTCTTTAAAAATTATAACAGACCTTGTAAAAAATTACTATGTTTATAAGATATCGTGCAATTTGAATGCAAAAAGAAAACTCTAACCAACTGGTTAGAGTTTTCTTAGAAAGAATTAAGCTTCTTGAGCTGCAGGAACAATACTTACTTGTTTACGGTCACGACCTAGACGCTCGAATTTAACAACACCGTCAACTTTTGCATATAGAGTATCGTCACCACCACGACCAACGTTCGCACCTGGATAAATTTTTGTACCGCGTTGACGGTAAAGGATTGATCCACCTGTTACGAATTGACCGTCTGCACGTTTAGCACCAAGACGTTTCGCGATAGAATCACGACCGTTTTTTGTACTACCTACCCCTTTTTTAGAAGCAAAGAACTGAAGATCTAATCTTAACATTATCTTGCACCTCCTACTGGTTCGAAATTTTTATATATTGACCATAATCTCTTTCAATTGTTTCTAATGATACAAGCATACCTTCTAGAAGCAATTGTACTTTCTCTTTGATCCCCTGCTCTAATTCGCTAGGGATTGAACAGCGGAGAAAGCCACCTTTGCCACCTTGCTCAATCTCTGGAACAACACCTGTAAGTACTTGAATAGAATTAACGGTTCCAAAGGAAACAGCTGATGCACCTGCACATACAATGTCCTGCCCACGCTTCGCATAGTTAGCATGTCCACTGATTGTAAACGACTCAATCAAACCTTGTGGTGATCGTGTAATCGTTACTTTAATCATCCTTCGAACCTTACGCGTTGATTGCTTCAATCACAACTTTAGTGTATGGTTGACGGTGACCTTGCTTCTTGCGGTAGTTCTTTTTCGCTTTATATTTGAAAACAATGATCTTTTTCGCGCGACCTTGTTTCTCAACTTTAGCTGTTACAGTTGCACCTTCAACAGTTGGGTTACCAACTTTCACGTTTTCTCCACCTACGAATAAAACTTTGTCAAAAGTAACTGTTTCGCCTGCCTCAACATCTAGCTTTTCAACATAGATTGCTTGACCTGCTTCTACCTTTAATTGTTTTCCACCAGTTTCAATAATTGCGTACATAATTGCACCTCCTATAATTTGGACTAAGACTCGCCATCGGCAGGTGCTTTAGACACACATGTGCTAAAATCTTAATACCTGGTCTGTGCGGTTGTAGCATGGGTGCTACAAACAATAACATAAAAACTTTATCACATCGTATCTTTAGTGTCAATAAGAAATAAATGATTCTATAAGCCAATCCTTTTCTTCACTTCATCTTCTGACCCAATATGGCGAATTTCATAGTCATGCTTTCGATGTTCACTCACTGTAAAAAAAACGGATAGACCTAAACGTTCTTCTAGCCTTTTTAAATGGGCTATTCCTTCTCCCTCCACTACGGCTTTTATCTCTCTTGAAGTTTCAACCCACACTGCTTCATGAATCGAGCCTTGTAATTCAAAAAGCTCTCGTTCTAGTTGAAAAGCTAGGCTTTTCATGCTAAAAATCATTCCCTTCCCATCACAAGATGAACAGGTCGATAAGAGTGTCTCCGCTAAGCTTTGACGTGTCTTTTTCCTAGTCACTTCGAGTATCCCTAATTGTGTAAATCCTAACACCTTCGTTGTATTTCGGTCATTTCGGGAAGTTTCATAAAAAGCTTTTATCACCTTTTGACGGTCAGACTCACTTTTCATATCAATAAAATCTATAAGAATGATTCCTCCAAGATCTCGAAGTCTAAGTTGTCTAGAAATCTCCTTTGCCGCCTCAATATTTGTGACAACCGCGGTTTCTCTAGAATTGGATTTCCCTTGAAATTTACCAGTATTCACATCAATGACGGTACACGCTTCCGTTTTATCGATAATGATGTAAGCTCCAGATTTTAACCAGACAATTCGCTTTAATGCACGTTCAATTTCATGTTCAATCTTATAAAAACTGAAGATATTTTCCTTCCCTTGATATCGTTCAATCCTAATGGAAGGATAATTTTCCTTTAAGCTTTTATGTACGTTAAAATCATCAACAATGATCTCTTCTATTTGGTCAGAAGGAATTTCTTGTAGGAGTTTTTCTACAAGAATGTCAGTTTCATGTAATAAAGAAGGTGGTTTTTTTTGTTTTTGAAGTCTTGTGATTTGTTGATAATTTTTTCGAAGACGATCAAGCTCCTCAAGTACCACCGTTTTTGAAGCTGTTTCACAAGCTGTTCGGACAATTAATCCCTCATCACTCTGACATACTTGTTGACCAAAAATCCTCCATTCTTCTCTTTCTGCTTCACTTTTCATCTTACGGCTAACAGCAATATATTTCCCGTGTGGCAAATAGACAAGATATGAACCAGGTACTTCAATCATTCCCGTAAGCCTTGGTCCTTTGCCTCCAACCCCTTCCTTTACTACTTGCACAAGAATCTCTTGTCCTTCACTTGCAAAAGAAGAAATACTTTTTTTATTTTTTTCTTCGTTTGGTTGGGGAGATTGTAGATAGCTTAGTAAATGATCTCGATGAATGAACCCATTTTTATCAGTTCCGATATCAACAAATGCTGCCTGCATTCCTTGCTTCACATCAGTAATGCGACCAGAATAAATATTTCCAACATGCTCTTTTTCGGATGGTTGCTGAACCTTTAGTTCAACAACCTGGCCATCTTCAATTACCGCAATTCTTTTTTCCGTATTTATAACATTAACAATTAGTTTTTTCAATCTCATAATGCCTCACTTTGACGGTTCTTCTATTTAAACAAATTACCTTATCAATGTATTCTTCGTCAATGTGAAAACACTTCACCAATTGATTGTGTTGTCTTTTTTTCTGTGAAATAAGCATGTAAAACCTCATTTTCATCAATGGGCAATTGCTTTTTTCCATTTCTACTAATGATAATGGGATGTTTGTACCCACGCTGAAACAATAGGAGTACACGCTGAATTTTTTCCTTTTCATCGACCACAATGGGCTTTAACATTTTTATTTTCACTTGTTTACCGTAATAGCGTTCCAACAAAAATCTCATAAACACAAAATGTCTTTTACGCCATTCCATCACTAATGAGAAAATGAGAAATGAAATAATCATCCATAAATTTAACTGTGTCGGCCACATATAAAGTAGTCCACAAATAAATAACGCTACTGCTCCACATGAAAGGTATAACATAAATTGATGTGACCGATAAAATGGAAAGCGTAACGAAAATAATATAAATAAAAGTTTCCCACCATCAAGTGGCCAAATTGGTAGTAAGTTAAAGAACATAATAACCAAATTATGGAACATAAACAGTTCCATTGTTTCTCGGGAAATAATTGAGAGTGAATACAACCCATATGCAACAGCTCCCATCCAAATATGTTGAATAGGTCCCGCAAGAATGACGAACAACTCTTCCTTTAGTGGACGATTTCCGTGTTCGTCCAACTCAGCCACGCCTCCAAAAGGCATCAACATAATCCGACGAATTCTCCATGAAAAAAAATGGGCACATATTGCGTGACCCATCTCATGGACAAAGACAATCATAAATAATAGTAAAAGCTCTTTAAAATGAGCGGTGACAATTGCTAGTCCAATTAATACCCATAATAATGGATGTATATGAATTTTTGAAAATAATTCGAGAAATTTACTCAAATTTGATCACCTGAATTGGATCAATAAATGTTTCACCCTGCTTAATGGCAAAATAAAACATCCCTTTCTCTTCCTCAGTATCTGTTACTTTCCCAACCTCTGTACCTGCTTTAACATATTCATATAATGGCACCGCGATTGATTCTAAATTACCATACCATGTTTGACTTCCATCCGCATGTTGAATGATCACCGTTTTCCCTAAATTATCTCTTGTTCCAGCAAAGGTGACAACACCTTCATTCATGGCTTCAACTTTGGAATTACTTCCGGTTTCAATCATAATCCCTTGGCCATTAACTTGAAAACTTTCAAGGACAGTCCCCACGGCAGGAACTGCATATTGTGCAGGTTTTTCTTCTTCCTGATTTTCATCCTTTTTAGGTAGTAAAGCTAATGGACTTCCAAATTGATCTTCATACCACGCTGAAATCGTTGCAAATTGAAAATCATTTTCCATTGTTTTAGAGACAAAGGTTCGAGCCGTATCAAATTGTGAAGCATTATTCTTAAATAATATAGCGACGATTAAAACAAGGCATACTGAACATAATACCTTAAACATAAAGACTTCTGCTCGAAACAATGGATGCCCCGGTTGATTTTGCCCCCCCTCATAGGAAGAGTAGGAGTCATATCCGTACTTCTCCTCATCTTTTACGAGAAAGGAAGATGGTTCTCTTGACTTATTTGGTAGATTAGCAGAGTTTTTCACACGCTTCCTTTTGGCAATTCGCTTTCTTATCTCATTTGCTCGATCCATCATACACCATTCCCTTAAACGAGTTTGTACAAGTTTATGACTTGTCCGCTTAAGATATGACTTTTTTAGAACGAAAAAAAGACTAATTCCAGTAAACCTACTAGGAGTTAGTCTCAATGAGTTAACGAACGCCAAAGAATTTCTTTAGCCTTGTAAATACGCCTTTATTCTCATCTTCTAAAGGCTGTAAAGGGATGCTTTCACCTAATATACGACGGGCAATATTTCGATATGCGATCCCTGTCTTACTATTACCATCCAGTGCAATTGGCTCACCGCTATTTGATGCTTTGATTACACTATCATCATCTGCTACGATCCCAATTAAATCGATTGATAAATGTGTAACAATTTCATCCACATCAAGCATGTCACCGTTCTTTACCATATGGTTACGAATACGGTTGATAATGAGCCGTGGTGGTTCTATATCCTCTTTTTCTAGTAAACCAATGATTCGGTCTGCGTCACGAACAGCTGAAATTTCTGGGGTAGTTACAACTAGTGCTCTGTCAGCTCCTGCAACCGCATTCTGATATCCTTGCTCAATGCCAGCTGGACAATCAATAATAATATAATCAAAATCCTGCTTCAGTTCTTCAATGAGCTTTTTCATTTGATTTGGTTTTACTGCTGATTTATCACTTGTTTGGGCGGCTGGTAGTAAATATAAATGGTCATCAAAGCGTTTATCCTTCACTAAAGCTTGATGCAGCTTACAGCGTCCCTGAACAACATCTACTAGGTCATAAATAATCCGATTCTCTAACCCCATAACAACATCAAGATTTCTAAGACCAATATCTGTATCTACTAAACAAACACGTTTTCCTGCTAACGCCAGAGCAGTCCCCACATTTGCAGAGGTTGTTGTTTTCCCGACGCCACCTTTTCCTGATGTAATAACAATTGCCTCTCCCACAGCTAGATTCCTCCTTCTAACCTTGTCAAATTAGGCCTCAAATGAAATAACTGTTGTAATCGATCGATTACAATTGTTTCATTTTCGTCTATGTATGCACATTCCATTTCATTCTCTTCCTCGTTTGAGTGAGAATCCGGTGCCCGATTCATTACCTCACTAATTCTTAACTGCGAAGGCTTCATCAAAGAAGCCGCAATCACTGATGTTTTATTCCCGTTATAGCCTGCGTGAGCAATTCCACGTAAAGAACCTAAAACAAAAATATTGCCCTCTGCAATCACTGTACCTCCAGGGTTTACATCACCTATTAATAAAAGGTCACCATCCACCTTTAATACTTGTCCAGAACGTACAATCTTTGCTACGGTTGTAACCTCGTTTTTTCGTTTTAATTCATGGGCTTCCTTTTTAGTTATTACATTTCCATCTATTGAGTCTACAATTAAATTTTTCTTCCCACGAATAATTGTACGTAGTTCCTCTTCTTGGTCCTTAGTTAAGTAACGGTTTCCAACTTTCAATCGAACCACAAGCAACGGGCTGTCTTCACCATGACTATAATTTAACGATAATTTATCTGTTAATTCTGCAAGGAGCTCACGAAATGAACATTGATCATCGAGATGTAATGTTAAACCATCTTTTGTGCCCTTTATTGTAACATACTGTTGTTTTTGCCCCTTCACGATGTTCACCTCAATGCATTAATATTTCAACAAACGACCTTCATTTCCCTTTATTTCAGATAAGTTTTTTTACGCTTTCGCTATTCATCTAATGAAAGCTTGTCTAGTAATTTTGTAAGTGGATGAGCGAAAAGAATGAGATAAACACTATTTAAAATTAAAGTTGAGATAAGACGTTTATATATAAAGGTATCCATATTCATATTTGTAAAGCCAATTAATACATTTATTCCATAAACAAAGAATTCTAGCACGACTACACCTACAATACATAGGACGGAAGTAATAACAATATGATTTTGCAAAATTCTTGCTAGCTTCGAAATGATATAAGAAATAACTGGTATGCTAAACATGTAAATACCCAGAATACCTGTATAAACTACATCAACTAAAAGGCCAAAAATAATACCAAGTAGCATCCCTTGGATTCGGTCAGAGTATATCGCTATAAACACAATCGTAACAAATAAAAACCTTGGAACAAGTAGATATTCTCCATAAATATAGGATGCTGGTAAAATATCCACAAAAATGCTTTCACTAACTAAAATAAATAGTAGGATGATAGGAAGGATAAAGCGTTTTATCATTCCTCATCACCTTCTTGGTCTTGGTCACTTACCATGGTCCGTTCCACGACAATCACATGCCTGATTTCATAAAAATCAGCTGCAGGCTTAACATACGCTGTTTTTGTTAAACCATAATCATCTGGTACAACTTCAATAACTTCACCGATTAGCAGATTACTAGGAAATACACCGCCTAACCCCGATGTTAATACCTGTTGCCCTATTTCAATTTCCGTTTCAAAAGGGATTCTCTTTAAAAGTAATGCTTCTTTTTCATCATCATAACCTTCGATTAGAAAATATTTATCATTTTCACCCTGAACATAGGCTGAAATTCTATTCTTCCTGTCAGGTGAACTTAAAAGTTGAACCGTTGACGTATATGGTGAAGCATTTTTAATCTTCCCAATAAGACCTTGGGCAGTGATTACTGCCATGTTTTCTTTAACCCCATGCTGTGTTCCACGATTTATCGACAATACATCATACCAAAGAGATGGATCACGGCTAAAGACGGTTGCCTGGATGCTATCAAAATCAGCCAAACTCTCCGTCTTATCAAGGACTTCGCTTAATATTTGATTTTCTTTTCTAAGGTCCTGAATTTCAGTCTGAAGTCGAACATACCCGTCTAGCTTTTCTTTTAGAAGTTTATTTTCCTCATAGGTATTTTGGATGTCCTTTATATTTGTAAAAATTTGCGCAATAGATTGGGCGGGTTTGTGCACTAACGACTGCACAAACCCAACAGAATCTTGTACAAATTGCTCTGGCCATGTTAATTTATCACGTTCTTGTAATGAAAAACCAATCAATGCCACTAAAATGATAATACTCACAAGTAACAAAATAAGTCTTTTATTGAGAAAAAACTGTGGCACGACTTTAACACCTCTATTTCTAAACTTTTACTTCTGATTAGCGATGTTCTCTTGTTTTATTTTTAAATAAATCAATATGATCTAACGCTTTTCCGGTTCCGATTGCTACACAATCTAATGGATCTTCTGCTATTAAAACAGGCATACTTGTTTCTTCACTGATAACTTTATCAAGATTTCGCAGTAATGCGCCACCACCTGTTAGAACGATTCCCCGATCCATAATATCGGCTGCAAGCTCTGGCGGAGTTTTTTCCAATGTATTTTTAACAGAATCAACAATGGCATACACTGTATCATGTAATGCACCAGAGATTTCTTCTGCTGTAATTTCAATCGTTTTTGGTAGTCCTGTTAATAAATCACGACCACGAATATCCATATTGGCAACACCATCTGGTGACCCTGCAGACCCAATTTCAACCTTGATTGCTTCAGAAGTCCGATCACCAATCATAAGATTATATGTTTTGCGAATGTATTGGACAATCGCTTCATCCATCTCATCACCCGCAACACGAATAGACTGACTAGTAACAATTCCACCTAGTGAAATTATCGCTACCTCTGTTGTCCCACCACCAATATCAACAACCATACTTCCTGTAGGCTCCCAAACTGGTAAATTCGCTCCAATCGCCGCTGCAAATGGCTCTTCAATTGTATAGGCATCTCTTGCACCAGCTTGTCTTGTTGCATCAATGACTGCACGCTCTTCAACGGCTGTTATTCCTGATGGAACACAAACCATGACATAAGGCTTACGAGTAAAATAACCATTTGTTTTGATTGCTTGCTTTATGTAATATTTCATCATGGTTGCTGTTGTTTCATAATCAGCAATTACCCCATCCTTCATCGGACGTAATGCAACAACATTTCCAGGAGTACGGCCAATCATATTTTTCGCGTCATTTCCAACTGCGACAATATTCTTTGTATCTGTTTGGAGAGCAACAACTGAAGGCTCTCTTACAACAATTCCTTTTCCTTTGACAAAAACAAGTGTATTTGCAGTTCCTAAATCTATCCCAAGGTCTCTTGTACCAATTCCAAACATAATCTGTATCTTCCTTTCTGATACGAAAATCCTAAACGTGTTTTTATATAATACTTACTCTAAAAACCCATAACCATTATTATATCGTAACGAGTTGAAAAAAAATAGGGGTTAGACATACCCTTTTTCTTTTAGGCTAATATATTTATGTTCGCCAATGATCAAATGATCTAAAAGTTCGATTCCAATTATTTTCCCACATTCTACAAGCCTTTTGGTTACTTCAATATCCTCACGGCTTGGCGCGGGATCTCCACTAGGATGGTTATGGATACAAATAATAGAAGCAGCTGATCGTTTAAAGGCTTCTTTGTATACCTCTCTTGGATGGACGATCGAAGCATTTAAGCTGCCGATAAAAATGGTTTGTTTATGAAGAACTTGGTTTTTTGTATTTAAATA
>JBEQAC010000083.1:0-12718 GCA_041640535.1 Bacillaceae bacterium | reverse complement strand
AGAAAAGGGTGGTTCCAACTGGAACAAAGCTCGTATTAAGGTTGCTTGTTTGCACGAGAAGATATCCAATACCAGAAATGATTACTTGCAAAAACTATCCACAACCCTTATTCGTGAAAACAAAACGATTGGATTAGAGGATTTAGGTGTGAGTAATATGATGAAAAATCATAAACTGGCTAAAGCAATTGCGGAAGTATCATGGTCTAAGTTTGCGAACATGTTGGAGTACAAAGCAAAATGGTACGAAAGAAACGTTCGAAAAGTCTCTCGTACATTTGCTTCTAGCCAAATTTGTTCGCGTTGTAGTTACAGAAACTTAGCAACTAAAGACCTTTCTGTTCGCATTTGGACATGCCCTTCATGCTATACAGAACACGATAGAGACCAAAATGCCAGTCAAAATATACTGAACGAGACTCTACGTTTAGTAGAGGTATGAAAAATAAAAAAAACGCATGGACTGCGGGGTTAGCTTGGTAAACTTTGAACCGATAGGTTCAATAACCCAAGAATCCCCTTCCTCAAAAATTCGTAGGATTTTAGGTGGGGTAGTTCAAAGCATAATTATCTTAATCTATGAAAACAAGGATTGACTAATAATTGGAATTCCAAGTATACTTAAAGTTGAAAACGATTTCATTTAAGGAGTTATGTTCATGCCTACAATCGAAGATGTTGCAAAGCTTGCAGGTTTATCAAGAACAACGGTTTCACGAGTCATTAATAATCATCCATATGTTTCTATAGAGAAAAAACAATTAGTGGTAGAAGCTATGAATCAATTAGGCTATGTTCCAAATTCGGCGGCAAGAAGCTTGCGAAATCAAAGAACTGGTATGATTGCAGTCTTAATTCCAAGGATTACAAATCCCTTTTTTAGTCAAATGATTGAATCGATGGAAATTGTAGCCTCAGAAAAAGGCTATCAATTAATTGTTTGTCAAACAAGATATTCCAAATCAAAGGAGCTATCTTATTTAAATCTATTAAAAACAAAACAAGTGGATGGAGTCATACTTGCATCCATTCAAAATGATTGGAAAACGGTGGAAACGTATTTACAATACGGGCCTATCATACTATGTAATGAAAATGACGTTCAAGCAACTGCTCCGGTTGTACATGCAAACCAAATGTACGGTGGATATATTGCAGCAAGGCATCTAATTGAACAAGGTCATAGAAAAATTGCATATTGCTGTCGTAGCCTTGAAAGTAAAGTTGCGAGCAAAAGGGAAATGGGATTTTTGAAAGCGCTACAAGAGGAAGGGTTAACCTTTCTCGAGAGTTATGCGTTTCGAAATACAGCAAGTATAGAAGACGGGAGAAGTGTCTTTCATCGTATAAGAGAGATGGCAGATAAGCCTACTGCTATTTTTACTGGGGGAGACGAAGTGGCAGCTGGAATCATTTCTGAAGCAAAAAGATTTGGATGGAGAATACCTGAAGATTTAGCTGTGATTGGATTTGATAATCAAGCAATTGCCCAACTTATGAACCCAACTATTACAACGGTCCATCAACCAGTTGAACAAATGGCATCAATCGCTCTCCAAACACTAGTAGAAAAGCTATATAGTAAAAATTATCATTCAAGAGAGGAACACATCTTATCACTAGAGCTTGTGATAAGAGAATCCACAATAAAATCAAAGTTAGCAAAGAATATTGGATGAGCTTCTGGAAAAAAAATTTTTTGAGAGACGGGATACACCGTCTTTTTATTTTGCGATCTACATAAAATAAAAGAGTCCTTCCAAACCCAATCGCGCATAGCTTAAGAGTTTAGATGAAGGACTATGAAAAATCTGTTTTTATTTATTTTAGTAATCGCTTACAACTCTTTGTAAACGACCTTCAAGCAATGATCACAGGTATTTCCATAACACTCATGTTGCTCTTCAATTTCCTGGCCACAATCGATACATTTCTTTGGGGGAAGATTCTTGAAAAAATCAGTACTATTTATTAGCATTTACACACCCTCCATTTCATGTTCTTACTTACATTGTAGTATAACAGCGTTAAAGTATCAATGTCTGTTTTGTGACAATTTTAAAAATGGGGAAAATGGCCTAATCATAGATTATGCTTTAGTTGGAATGGAAACACTAACATCGATTAGTGAAAGGAGAATTCCATGAAGGTTACAATTATCGGTTATTGGGGCGGTTTCCCAGCTGCAAATGAAGCAACTTCAGGATACCTCTTTGAACATGATGGATTTCAGTTATTAGTTGATTGTGGGAGTGGTGTATTAGCACAACTACAAAACTATACGAAAATTGAAGAGTTGGATGCTGTTGTTTTATCACATTACCATCATGATCATGTAGCAGATATAGGTCCACTCCAATATGCGAGATTAATCAAACATTATCTAAAGAATGGCTTAAAGCCATTACCGATTTATGCCCATAGGGAAGATCTAGAAGGTTTTTCAAAACTTGAATATAAAAATATTACGAAGGCCATTGCTTATCAACCAGATGAACCTACAATAATAGGTCCATTCCACCTAACATTTATGAAGACAAAGCATCCTGCAACATGTTATGCGATGAGAATCTCTGCAGGTAATACGAATGTCGTTTTTACTGCGGACTCTAGTTACATAGATGATTTTATCCCATTTTCAATGAATGCTGACTTATTAATTTGTGAGTGTAATTTATACGGTAATCAAGACGGTGGTTCAATGGGGCATATGACAAGCCTTGAGGCTGGAATGATTGCTAAGGAAGCGAATATAAAAAGCTTACTATTAACTCATTTACCTCACTATGGGAATCATGAAGACTTGATCACACAAGCAAAAACAGCATTTAATGGTGATATTAACTTAGCCAAAACAGGTTATGTATGGGAAAAATAATACATCGTTCTGAGAGAGAAGTACATAGAGAATTCTATGTGCTTCTTTAAGTTGAAAACAATATAAAAAAGATACTTTTCGAGTATTATAATGTCTTAATTAAGGATTAATTTGTTTACAAAAGGAGTGAAACTCATTACAATTTTAAGAAGTTAATTGGGATTTTTAAAAAGGGGAAATAACATAATGACAACGACATTAGTGATGAAAAGACCATCCGAATTTCGCCAAGGGCTGCAATCGGGAATCGCCATTGCGATTGGATATATGCCGATTGCTCTGACGTTCGGATTGTTAGCAAAAACAACGGGATTATCCATTTCTGAAACAGTATTGATGAGTATGATTGTATTTGCGGGAGCATCACAATACATCTCATTAAGTCTGCTTGCAATAGGTACGGCAGCATTTGAAATCATATTAGCCACATTTATCGTTAACATTCGTCATTTTTTAATGTCAGCTTCACTAAACGAGAAGGCTGAGCATGACCATCCATTTAAAAAAGCTCTATACGCCTTTGGAATTACAGATGAGACCTTTTCAGTTGCGGCGACAAAGGAAGGAACCGTAACGACAGGTTACTTGTTCGGTGTCACATCGATTTCGTATGGAAGCTGGGTTGTATTTTCAGGAATTGGTCATGCCATTGGGGCAAGTCTTCCTTCCACACTCCAAGAAGCAATGTCAGTAGCCTTATATGCGATGTTTGTTGGATTATTAGTGCCATCGATGAAAAAGCATCGGAAAGTAGTTATACTTGCTGCTTTTGCTGCAATTTTAAATACCATTTTTATTCAAGTTCTCTCAGTAGGATGGTCGATTGTATTAGCAACTGTTATCTCCGCATGTGTGGTTGAGTTAGTAAGTCAAAAATTAGGTAAAGAAGGTCAGAATCATGAATAGTACAATTTTATGGATGATTATTGGAATGGGAATAGTCACGTATATCCCTCGAATGCTTCCTTTTGTAGCTCTTAGTGGTATAAACTTACCTCCATTTTTCCAAGCTGTATTAAAAAATGTCCCTTATGCTACCCTAGGTGCCTTAATTGTTCCAGGTATTTTTACGATTCATGAAGATCTATGGTTTGGGATAATTGGTGCGGTGGTAGCTTTTGGTGTCGCCTATTTAGGAGCTAATGTTATTGTGGTTGTGATTAGTGCGATCCTTGCTTTAAGTATGTACTCATTTTTATTTTAAATGAAAACCACCGAAACGGTGGTTTTTTGTATGTCGAAAACAAACAATGACCATGATAGATACGAAAAGAAGGTTCTAAGTCGGTGTACTTTTATCTAAAATAGATACAGGGGTTGTACTAGAGGAGGGACAAAAGTGAAAAAAATCATCGGATGGTCATTACTTTTTTATACGGTGTATGTATTGGTAATGGCTTGGTACTTATTTTATGGGGCAGATACAAGTATTCCAACCGAGTTTAAGGGAACTGCTGCAGATCCTGCAACTTTCCTAAATGAAAAAGAACTAATCCTTAGTGAGGAATACTCAACAATTAGAAATTTACTGTTCTTTATCAATCTTCCATTTGATTGGTTGTTATATTTTCTAATCCTTGCACTTGGGGTGTCAGTGAAATTTGGAAACTGGTCTACAGCTACTAGCCGAATTACAGTGGTTCAAACAGCCATTTATTTATTTTGGCTTTCATTACTTGTTTCAATCCTGTCATTTCCACTAAGATGGATTGGCTACACCTTATCTAAGAACTATCAGATTACCACTCAGCCTTTCCAAAATTGGATGAAAGATGTCGTGATTGGCTTTTGGGTGGATTATGCGATCATGTTTATTATTGTAACTGTTTTATTTTGGTTGATTCGAAAAAGTGAAAAACGATGGTGGTTCTATGCGTGGCTTTGTTCTGTACCATTTTCGCTATTTTTGATGTTTCTTCAACCCGTTATTATCGATCCACTTTACAATGATTTTTATCCTCTTAAGGATAAAGAGCTTGAAGCAAAAATATTGGATTTAGCTGATACAGCCAATATTCCTGCAGAGCATGTGTATGAAGTGAATATGTCTGAGAAAACAAATGCACTAAATGCGTATGTAACAGGTATTGGTTCAAATTCAAGAATTGTATTGTGGGATACAACTCTAGAGCGATTAAATGATGATGAAATCTTGTTTATCATGGCACATGAGATGGCTCACTATGTGAAAAAGCATATATATGTTGGGATAGCAGGCTACTTATTGATGACATTGTTGGGTTTATTTTTAGTAAATAAACTAATCCATGTTTTGATTCGGCGCTTTGGACGAACCTTAAAGGTTTCGTCAATCCGTGATATCACCGTCTTGCCGTTATTTCTTCTAATTATATCGGTGTTTACCGTAGTCGCATCGCCTGTTGAAAACGCAGTTTCACGTTATCAAGAAAAGTCTGCCGATACTTATGCCATTAATCTGACCCAAAACCATGAAGCAGCTGTTCTAACATTTCAAGAGTTAACGAGAGCAGGACTTAGCCAGGTGCACCCACCATATTTAGTTAAGCTTTTTCGCTACGGACATCCTACTATGTTAGAACGAATCACTTACATTGAAACTTTTCAGCAACAAAACAACAAAAACATGGAGTAGTATACAAGGAGATAATAAAACAATATGAAAAAAAGCTAGATTCCTTATGGAGTCTAGCTTATGCTTCATAAAAGACAAGAGAAGCCAAACAATCAGTTTGGCTAAAAAGTCTCAGTCTATGAAGCGAACTTTAACAGTTCTTTATATTTATCTGCTAATTCATTAAACAGTATCCGATCTCCAGCATCAATGGCTGCATTAATCTTTTCTTCTAATAAATCCTTTTTCCGTTTAAACAGGGCCTCATCAATAATCATTTGGATGTAAATATCAACAATGGTCATCTCTGTGTCTTTCTTCTTCATTTTCCCGCGCGCCTTCATAATTTCGGTGTACGACTTTTCATTTTTCAAGAAAGATCACCCCTAAAGTCTTTTATATAGTATATTTACGTAGTACCCAAAAATCAACTGAATTTTTAGATTTTTTAGAAAATATTTTTTCGTCAAGGTATCGTTCATAAGGATATGCGGAAATTAGAAGTGGGTTTGTTAGAGTGAGTACTTAAATTCTATGCAGCGTTCACTTAAATGATTACATATCATAAATTATTTCTTCATGTTTTGTTCATACTTATTCGGTATCTTTTTATGTAATGTAACCCATGCTAAGGAATGGAGGTGTTTTTGATGAGACAAAATCCAGATAAAAATAAAGAAATTCCACATTCAACCCCATTAAATCCAATGTTTGGAATGACAGCCGATTTAGATACAAATAACCCATTTGAATCTGAAGCTGTTTATGCAGGCGATTCTGTCGATGAGCATGTAACGCTAGAAGAAGCGAATGCATATCTCGCAGAAAAAGAAATTAAGCAGGTGTATGATAATCAATAAGCCTTTTTTAGATTCCCAAGCCGCCTTTAGGGAGTCTTTTTCTTATCTATTGCCTGTTTTCTAAAAGATTGTTGTTTATAAAACGACTAAGATGTGGCTAACTTGATTGGAACGGAAGGTGTGTGACTCCTGCGGGATCTGCAGGAAGGATGAGACCCCGCAGGTACGAGGAGGCTCATCACCTGCCCCGCGGAAAGCACAACCTGAAGTGCAAATCAACCTACCTTAGTTAAATAGCAACAAAGTTTACGAAACAGTCTATCTATTTGAATAATCGGGGCGATCTAGTTGAAAAATAATCAAAAATGAAATAGGTGATTAGATGAAACATGTTAGAGCGATTTTTCTTAAACTGGTTGCAACACTCAGCCTTTTATACGTCATTCTCGGGATTGGATTCGGTTTACCTTTTCCAATTGTTTTAACTTTAACATTATTTTTGGGGATCATTTCCTATCTTCTTGGTGATCTTCTGTTATTACCTAGAGCAAGTAATCTATTGGCTACCATTTCAGACTTTGCTTTATCATTTATCATTGTCTGGTTTTATCTTTCAAATCTAGCTAACACTAGCCTTAATCTTTTTTTCGTTTCAGTATTAACGTCTATCGCTTTAAGTGCATTTGAATTTCTATTTCACAAGTATATGGAATCAAATGTGTTTGAACAGCAAACTGAAAGACAAGTATCTGATAACCTACACTTTCAAACAGAAGCTTCTGAAGAGCTATATCCTCTTGAGGCTACTGATAAAGGCAAAGATACCAAAGAATAGAACCCTGTACTCGGATTTCCCTTAGCTTTATGAAGGGAAATCTTTTTTTGTGAAACCTTTGTGAAGTAATAGAATTTTTTGTCGTTTAATGGTACTATTTGTAACTAATTAGAATATTTAAACAAGGAGCTGTTAAGATGCAATTCAATAAAATTAGATGTTTAAACGAGTATGAAGTAAATATCTATACGATGACGATTTTACCCATCTTGCTTGAGAATAAACTCTGTTCAAGGATAATAGAAATCGACGAAGAATTAATTGTTAAAATGAAACCAATCGAAGTAGTAGACCGAAGTTGCAAATATTTCGGAAGTAGTCTAAAAGGCAGAAAAGAAGGAACACGTGAATTAATGGGAATAACACATAAGCCCCCAATTATTATCGAGCCTTCAAATCAAATATTCCTCTTTCCAACAGCATCACCTTCAAGTACAGAATGTGCATGGCTTTCTCACTCACACATAATAAAACACTCCCCAGCAGGAAACGGCACAACCAATATCACATTTAGAAATAAAAAAATAATTAATTTCGATATTTCAAAAGGGTCTTTTGAAAATCAGTTATTCCATACTGCTCAACTAAGAACAATCATTTCGAGTCGAATGGAGAAAAAGGAAAGAAGAATGAATTTTTTTGTCCATCCTTCTGAACTTTCAGAAGAGATGGTTTCAGAAAATATGGTGGATTTTAATCATTACAAGTATCAATCAGAGTAATAATTCAACACGATCTTGAGATTAGATATTTCTCTAACAATTGTGACACTTCACTGCGAATCCTTGGGTTAAAATAATTATGTTTTTCCTCCCATCCATCGATTACAAATAAAAATAGTGTAAATGCCTCATCTCTTTCAAGTTCAGTAGCTTTCATTTTTTTTTGCTTCATCATTTGTTTAATCACAAAAAGGTCTTTTTGAACCTTTTTCATGGTTTCATCTATTAAGTTTATATAAGGTTTTTTTAGCTTAAAGGGAGCTTGATCAATAACTGATAAATCGCGGTTTAATACGGTCAGAACCATAGGTAAAAATACGGATTGCTCAAAGGTGAAGCGATCTTCTTCTGAAATTCTTGTCATATAACAACCCTCCATTTTCGAACATATGTTTGTAAGTATATAATAAAAGAATTTAAAAAAAGATGCAATTAGTTTATAATATGAGCAGGTAAAATATTTCTATTATCGAAATATTTATTTTAGGAAGTGTGTCACTCCGACAGTCATAATATACATAGCTAATTTAGTTTGAATTTTTATATTATTCAAAAAGGGATGAGGTTAAATGACAGTAAAAAGAGGGATTATTGCAGAAGATTTATATGAACTTAAATCCGTAAATGGACAAGAGCTTTCACCAGATGGAAGTAAATTTGTGTTTGTTGAGACAATAATTAACAAAGAAAAGCATGATTATAATTCACATCTATTTGTAGGGAATATTGATGGGAGTAAAATCACCCAATGGACATTTGGAGATGTAAGAGATTCGTCTCCTACATGGTCACCAGATGGTCAAACAATAGCCTTTGCTTCGAATCGTTCTGGTAAGTCACAAATCTATCTATTAAATGCCGAGGGTGGAGAAGCTAAACAAGTAACACATTGTGTGAACGGTGCTCGTAATCCCATCTGGTCTCCAGATAGTTCCAAGATTTTGTTTGTGACATCACTTGCTCAGGATGAAAAAGTAACGGATAAAGATGAAAAGAAAAAGGAAGATGATCAATTACATAAGCCAATGGTAGTAGACCGCATTCGTTATAAGTCTGATGCTACAGGTTTCTTAGATGGCAAGAATCAGCATTTAGCCATGTTAAATGTGGTAACTGGTGAGCTTGAGCAATTAACAGAAGGGGATCGAGATTATCATGGATGGTGTTGGTCACCTGATGGAACCAAAATCACCTTTTCCGCTGATTTAACAGAGGAACCTGATTATAATTTAGTTTCAGATGTATTCATTATGTCGTTGGCTGATAAAACATTGGAAAAGGTAACCAATAGTATTGGTCATTTTGGAAATACAACATGGTCTCCAGACGGTAAGTATCTTGCAATCATTGGTCATGAGCAAGAGTATCAAAGTGCAACTTTATCAAAAATATGGATCTATGAAATTGAAAGCAAAAGCTTAACCTGTCTTACTAGTGAATGGGATGTACAAATTGGAGATGTCGCTATTGGTGATTTCCACTCTGGAGGTACGAGCCCAGGTATTATCTGGACAAAGGATAGCTTAGGATTTTATTTTGTTATGAGTGATAATGGCAATACTGGGGTTTACTACGGTTCTCTCGAGGGTGAGATGTATCCAGCCCTTCTTGAAAATCAACATGTGTATAGTTTGACTGTTGATGGTCAGCATCACAAGGCCATTGTAGGTATAAGTAAACCTACACTTCCTGGAGATTTATTCTATTTAGATTTAAGTACAGGAAGCCAAAGTCAGTTAACTCATGTAAATGATGAGTTTTTAGCTACGATTGAATTATCACAAGCAGAGCCATTCACATTTAAAGCACCAGATGGATGGGATATACAAGGATGGGTCATGAAGCCGTTTGGTTTTGAAGTGGGAAAAAAATATCCTACCATTCTTGAAATTCATGGTGGACCACATGCAATGTATGCCAATACTTACTTTCATGAATTTCAGATGCTAGCTGCAAAGGGGTATGTCGTTATCTTTACAAACCCAAGAGGTAGCCATGGCTATGGGCAGAAATTTGTGGATGCAGTTCGTGGTGATTATGGTGGAAAAGACTATCTAGATGTAATGGCAGCAGTAGAGTTTGCTGAAGAAAATATTGACTTTGTGGATTCTGCAAGACTTGGTGTCACAGGTGGAAGTTATGGGGGATTTATGACAAACTGGATAGTAGGTCATACGAATAAGTTTAAAGCAGCCGTTACCCAGCGTTCAATTTCAAACTGGCTAAGCTTTTATGGGGTTAGTGATATTGGCTACTACTTCTCTGAGTGGGAAGTGAAGGGAGATTTAGTAACAGGCACTGAAAAACTCTGGAAGCATTCACCTTTACGTTATGTAGAGAAGATTGAAACTCCTTTATTAATCCTTCATGGTGAACGGGATTACCGTTGCCCAATTGAACAAGCAGAACAGCTTTTTGTTGCATTAAAGAAGCAGAAGAAAACAACGAAATTTGTTCGTTTCCCAGGTGCGAACCATGAACTATCAAGAAGCGGAAATCCGAAGCTCCGAATCGAGCGATTAAATCAAATCAAAAACTGGTTTGTTGAATATTTAGGATAAGAGAATATTAACACTAGCTAACTACTGCTAGTGTTTTTTTACTGAACGCGTCTTATCATTTTAAAAAAGGGTGGAAAAAGGTGTAGAATATATAGAGATATGTAAAAGATATAAATAAGCTTGTTGTAGTAAGGAGAGCACACATGGATTTTCAGTCTATTAGAGAATTATTTACTCTTGAAAATATTTTAACCGTACTTGAAGAATATAGATCGTTTGGTCCCCTACCTGGAATTTTTCTTCCGATGCTAGAGGCTTTCATTCCAGTCCTTCCTTTATTTATTTTTATTATGGCTAATGCGGCTGCCTTTGGTTTATGGTTGGGATTTATTTACTCCTGGTTAGGAACATGTGTGGGTGCTCTACTCGTTTTTTTTCTTGTTCGCAAATATGGGCAGAAGCGCTTTTTTTCATTTCTAAGTAGGCATGAAAAAATAAAAAAATTGATGGATTGGGTTGAGAGACATGGATTTGGTCCATTATTTTTAATTCTGTGTTTTCCTTTTACACCGTCGTCAGCCATTAACGTTGTTGCTGGGTTATCAAAGATCAAGACAAGTCAATTTGTTTTGGCGGTGTTATGTGGAAAGTTGGTGATGGTGTTTGTTGTTAGTTTTATCGGATATGATATTCGAGCATTGTTTCAGCAACCAATAAGAACTGCCATAGTTGCGATTATTATTTTAATTTTATGGTATGTTGGAAAGAGATTAGAGAGAAAATTGACGGTCGCCTCCTTCCAAAAAGAAAGTGAGAATTGAGTGTCATGAGATTATGAGAGAATATAGGATATAGATGGGGAGGGACAGTGAATGGAGGCAAAAGGGAAGAAAAAGAATATAAACTTTATACTTATCATTGTATTTAGCATTGTGTCGGTTGTTTTCCTCCGTTTATATGTCTTCTCTAACTATGAAGTGGAAGGCGAATCTATGATGCCAACCCTACAAGATGGCAACTTATTAATTGTCGACAAACTAGATGCCCGGTTCGGAAAAATTGAACGTTTCGATATTATCGTTTTTCAAGGAAGGCACGATGACTATGTAAAAAGAGTAATTGGATTGCCAGGTGATAAATTAGAGTATCGAGACGATAGCCTATATATAAATGATAAGAAGATAGAGGAGCCGTTTTTATATTCTTATAAGCAACGGCTCATTGGTGGAAATTTAACAGGTGATTTTACACTTGATGAAATAACCGGAGAAGATTTTATTCCCGAAGGGTATTATTTTGTGATAGGTGATAATCGATTAGGAAGTTGGGATAGTCGCCATTTCGGCCTTGTTAGTCATGATAAGATTGTGGGGAAAGTATTTGTTCGATATTGGCCACGGGAAGAATGGGAAATGAATTTTTAAATTTAAGTGGGAATTTTTTAACTAGGCTCGAGAAGATTCGAGTCTTTTTTTTTTATTGATGTGGTAGTGTTGAAGAGAAAGAATAAAAGATAACCTTCAAGATTACAAGTTTTATTACGTTTTTCCCGGGTAACACTTTCACTTTTTGATAGGGGGAGAAGAAAAGATGAGAAATGTAGTTATTACATCAGCTGTTCGCTCACCAATTGGAACATTTGGTGGAGCTTTTAAGGAATTATTACCGACTGATTTGATTGTACCGGTATTAAAAGAAGCTGTTACAAGAAGCGGTCTTCAAAAGAATGAGGTAAATGAAGTTATTTTAGGCCATTGTATTCAACGTACAGATGAACCAAATACAGCAAGAACAGCAGCTTTATTAGCTGGCCTTTCAGATACGACAACAGGTTATACGGTTCAAAGACAATGTGCATCAGGGATGCAAGCGATAATCTCAGCAGCACTACAAATTCAAACAGGTCTGTCGGAGGTTGTCGTTGCAGGTGGGGTCGAAGCCATGAGTTCTAGTCCTTATCTTTTAAAGCAGCATCGTTGGGGGGCACGGATGCAGCATGGTCAAATAACGGATACAGTTTGGGAGATATTAGAAGATCCTATACATCATATTATGATGGGAGAAACAGCAGAAAATTTAGCAGAACATTATGACATAACAAGAGATGAACAAGATGAACTAGCTCTATTAAGTCATAGGAGAGCCCTTCATGCGATTGAATCTGGTTACTTCGATTCACAGATTGTTCCTATCACGATAAAGACAAGAAAAGGAGTGTTGATCATTTCAAAAGATGAAAACCCTCGTGAAGGGTTAACGATCGATAAACTTGCAAATCTTAAGCCGATTTTTCGTGAGGATGGAACAGTAACAGCAGGTAATGCATCAAGTATTAATGATGGAGCTTGTGCACTTGTGTTGATGAGTGAAGAGCTAGCAAGAGAAAAAG
>JBEQAC010000082.1:0-12875 GCA_041640535.1 Bacillaceae bacterium | reverse complement strand
CGGCAGTAAGGAGCCTGCAAAAGTCCTACAGACAGCCGAATTATTTGGTGAGATTGATGTTGCTTCTAAAGCACCAACCACCGTCATTGTTGAATTACAAGCAGAATCAATTGTAGAAGCAAAACAAGAAGGGAAAAAGCAAACAAAGGCAAACTTAAAAACTGAGAGAGGAAAAGTCATTGCTGATTTACATAAAAATGTAAAGAGTGCAAAAGTAAATCGCGAGTATGATTATGTATTCTCTGGATTCTCTGTGGAGCTTCCAGGCAATGAAGTAATGAAATTATTAGCTACACCTGGTGTAAAAGCTGTTTATCCGAACGTTCATTATACAGTTGATGTAATCTCTGCTGAAGAAGTATCTGCAGAAGCATTCAGTCCAGCCATGATGGAAAGTGCTCCTTTTATCGGCGCAGAAGAGGCATGGGAAAAAGATATTACTGGTAAAGGGGTAACCGTTGCAATTATTGATACTGGTGTTGATTACACTCACCCTGACTTAGCTCATGCGTTCGGGGATTATAAAGGGTATGACTTTGTAAATGATGACAATGATCCACAAGAAGGTACAGGGCAATACCATGGTACTCACGTTGCTGGTACAGTTGCAGCAAATGGAGCAATTAAAGGTGTGGCACCTGAAGCGAGCTTATTAGCATACCGTGTATTAGGACCAAACGGTGGGACAACAGAAGATGTTGTGGCTGGTGTAGAATTAGCCGTTCAAGATGGCGCTGATGTTATGAACTTATCTTTAGGAAATTCACTTAACAACCCTGACTGGGCGACTTCGATTGCTTTAGACTGGGCGATGGCTGAGGGAGTAGTGGCGGTTACTTCTAACGGAAATAGCGGTCCTAACAACTGGACAGTTGGTTCTCCTGGTACTTCGCGTGACGCGATTTCTGTAGGGGCTACTCAACTTCCATACAATGTATTTACTGCAGAAACAACGACATCTGACGGTGTATCTTATGGCTCATCCGCCGTTCAAGGATTTCCTTCAGAAGAAGCACTACTAGCACTTAATGACGGTGACTATGGACTAGTAGATGTAGGATACGGTGCTCCAGCCGACTTTGCAGGAAAAGATTTAACAGGTAAAATTGCATTAATTAGTCGTGGTAATAATATTCCTTTCGTTGATAAAGCTAGTGAAGCAGAAAAAGCTGGTGCAGTAGGTGCTGTACTTTACAATAACGTTGCAGGATCTATGCCATTAATTCCTGGAATGGCTGTTCCAACAATTATGTTAAATCAAGAAGATGGTCAAGCTTTATTAGCTAAAGTAAAAGCTGATGAGATTAACGAGCTTACTGTAAGTTTTGATATCGAATTTGCTGGTAGAGTTGGTGAAACACTGGCTGACTTTTCATCCCGCGGACCTGTTGCTTTAACATGGATGATTAAGCCAGATGTATCTGCACCTGGTGTAAATATTGTAAGTACATTCCCTGGTGAAAGTTATGCTGCATTACAAGGAACTAGTATGGCTTCACCGCACGTTGCTGGTGCTGCTGCATTACTATTAGAAAAGAATCCTACATGGGGAACACAAGATGTAAAAGCGGCATTAATGAATACGGCTGTAGATGTCATTAACCCAGCTACAGGTAAAGCTTATCCACACAATACTCAAGGAGCTGGAAGCATCCGTATAGTAGACGCATTAGATACAAAAACTCTAGTTGCGCCAGGAAGTCATTCCTTTGGTAAATTTGTAAAAGACACTGGTAAACAAGTAGAAAAACAAAGCTTTGAAATTAAAAATCTATCGAATGAAAGAAAAAGTTATAGCTTCAAAGTTGAGTTTGCCGGCAACCCAGATGGTATTAAGGTTATGACAAGCAATAACTTAAAAGTCAATGCTGGTAAATCTCAGCAAGTTAACTTTAATGTTCAAGTTGATACTTCTAAATTAACTCCTGGTTACTATGAAGGAACAATTAAAGTTAATGATGGTGAATCAACGATTGATGTACCATCAATTTTGTTTGTTGGTGAGCCTGATTATCCTCGTGTAACTGGAGCATTTATGGGGAAAGAAGCTGATGGCTCATACTATGTTGGTTCTTATCTTCCTGGTGGTGCTGAAATAGTAGAGTATGATATCTACGTTTACAACGAAGATGGCACAATTGGTGATTTTGTTGACACCATAGGTTCCTTTGAAAACGCCAATGCACCATATCATGAATTCTCGTGGGATGGTACAGTTCAAAATGGAATACCTCTTCCTAATGGTGATTGGGTGCTAGCGGTATATGTTGAAAAAGCTGGGAAAGTAGACTATAAGGCGTATTTAGTAACTAAAGAATAACGAATATTCAAAGAGCAATTCCTCTATTTCAGGGAATTGCTTTTTTTGCAAATAGGAAAAACAGCAAACCATTCAAGGTCTGCTGCTCTTCGCCATTTATTTCTTTGCTACTTGTTTTTGACTTTTGACTAAGACTTGAAATGCTCCACTACCAATTCTAGCCAATTCCTTGTGACCATCAATACTTGGATGAATATCTCCATTTGGTAATAAGAAGGTGGACTGGTTTCCTTTAAATGCTGTATATGCATCTGCATATTTCACTTTAAATAAAGGAAGATTTGCTAATTCCAACAACCCTTGATTAATAGGTGGCAGGACTGTTTCACCAATCATAAACCTAGGATCCATTTCTTGAAATGGATTATAGATATTATATAGTACAATTTCTGCATTTGGATTAATTCCTTTTATCACTGTTATAATAGTAGCGAGCTTACTGTAGTAGATTTGAGTCATATCTCCAATAACCTCTATATTCCCTCCTGAAGCCCTTAAGGCATCCAACAAATCATTACTCCCAATATTTAGTGTAATATAATCTGCATGTCTGACGGCATCTCTATATTTATCTGTTTTTAAGGCATTTAACAAATCGTCTGTTCTCCAACCAGATACACCTAAATTTCTAACACGCCAACCATTTTCCTCCCCAATTAATTCAGGAAACGCCAGCTTCGAAGTGTGATGATTATTTTGATTCTTATTAAGATTGTACCCAAATGTAATAGAATCCCCTAAAGCTACTAATGATTGTTTCGCATTTTCACTTTTCGCAAACGCCCCAGTTGAAAACAACGACCCTAGTAACATCAATACTGTTAAAATAGAAAATATCTTTTTGTTCATTTCCCTCTTCCACTCCTTCATATTTTATGTACACGATTACATTATAAATCTACTAATTTTAAGAATATGTCGAAGTTTTAGAGTCGAATTAAAAAATTCTTTATAACGAACTAAAAAATATAAGATGTTTTTAGCTTTTATTATATGTTAACCTATAATTAATTAAAGGTAACAAAAGGAGGTTCAATTTTGGACCAATTTCAATGGATGGATGCCATTTCCTTAGCAGAGTTAGTACGTAAAAAAGAAGTAAAACCAATTGAACTTATTGAGAGTGCGATTTCTCGCATTGAAAAATTGAATCCTAAACTAAACGCAGTTGTTACAACAATGTTTGATGAAGCGATAAGTCTAGCATCAGAGTCTACCGATCTATCATTGCCTTTTTCCGGTGTTCCTTTTTTAATGAAGGACCTTGAGTTTTTTGCTGGGTCTCGCTACACTGGCGGCTCTCGTTATTTAAAAGACTTCGTGGCACCAGTTGATTCAGAGCTGTCTTCTCGAATTCGACAATCAGGTTTGATTACTGTTGGAAAAACAAATACATGTGAGTTTGGGATTCAACCAATTACGGAGCCGAGCCTTTTTGGTCCAACAAGAAACCCATGGAATCTCGACTATACAACCGGCGGTTCGAGCGGTGGAGCTGCTGCTGCGGTTGCCGCAGGCCTTGTCCCTATGGCACATGCATCAGACGGTGGGGGATCGATTCGCATTCCGGCTTCTTGCTGCGGGTTATTTGGCCTAAAAATTAGCAGAGGGAGAAATCCAAAAAATCCTGATTCGGTTGGGATTGCCATTAGTCATTGTGTCTCACGCTCAGTTAGGGATAGTGCTGCCTTATTGGATGCCACACATGGAAGTGGCTTAGGCGACCCATTTGTTGCTCCTCCACCAATAAGAACTTTTTTAAAAGAGTCACGGACAGAACCTAGAAAGCTTCGAATTGCCTATATAACTACAGCATTTGATGGCTCTCCTATTCACCCTGACTGCGTTGATGCTGTCCTGGATGCTGTAAAGCTCTTAACGGAATTTGGGCATGAAGTAATCGAAGCGAAACCAATGATTCATGTCGAAGAATTTACGGAGGCCTTTACTATCCTTTGGTATCAGCTTTTACTACTAGGTGTTTCCTCAACTGAAAGCCTGGTTGGAAGAGAACCTACTAGAGATGATTTTGAACCATTAACCTGGGCGATTTTAAACAAAGCCAAGGGCATATCAGGTCTTGAATATTTACGTGCTCAATCTTATATGCAAAAATTGAGTCGAGAACTTGCCATCTTTTTCACAAATTATGATTTGCTCCTTACTCCAACTCTATCGAAACCACCAATAAAAATTGGTGAATTATCCTATCAGGAAGATCTTGAAGCATATTCTAAAATAATCAATGAATGGGTCCCTTATACACCTGTTGCAAATGCTACAGGAATTCCTGCCATGAACGTCCCTCTCTACTGGAATAAAGAGAATCTACCTATTGGTGTCCACTTTATGGCGCCATATGGAGATGAAGCGACATTATTTCAATTAGCAGGTCAATTAGAGCAAGCAAGACCGTGGAGGGATAAACAACCGACAATATAAGCAAGAGCCCTTAGTCAAACGCTAAGGGCCCTTACTTTATTATTTTGTTACCGCATTAAAAGCATTGACAATTCCATGTCCATAAATTGGATCATATCCTTTTTTCCCTGCATCCACTGCTGTTTGCTGTAGATGTGTTTGTACTTGGCTAGGTGTTGGCTTTTTGCCTGATTCAGCATACACCTTTGAAATATACGCTGCAGCAACCCCTGATACCTGCGGTGCTGCCATTGAAGTTCCACCTTTCCATCCATAACCGCCTTCACCAAATGCAGCAAGTGCTGGTGCCGATTGCGGTAAATAGGTTGGAATTGCACTAAGAACTAAATACACATGATCGCCAGGTGTGCGTGTTCCATTATAATTTGGACCTACATCTCCCCCTGGTGCTCCAAGATCAATCGCACCATTTCCGTAGTTCGAATAAAAAGCAAGACGGTCTTCTGTTCCAAAACCTGCACCTGTTGCTGAAACGGTAATCACACCAGGGATTTGAGCAGGTACTTTAAATGCCGCTCCTTTTACAGAAAATTGGGTATTGGCTAATGTACTGTTATACCAATCCGCTAATTTCGCTGGATTACTTAAATCCTGACCATCATTCCCCGCTGAGGCAACCACGGTTACATTTTTGTTCACTGCATAGCGAACTGCTCGATTATAAGCAACCATATCAGCAGCATCATTTCCTAAACGGATTTGTTCACCAGTAGCTGGGTCGGTATAATACCATTGTCCAACCACTCTAGTTCCACCTAAACTCATATTAATGACGTCAACCCCATCATCTGCAGCCGCTATAATGGCATCCGTAATCCAGATTTGTTGCGCTCCACCTGTTGCTCCGAATACACGGTATGCACGAAGCCCCGTATCAGGTGCCACACCTTTTATCCGTCCATTCGCTCCAATTGTTCCAGCGACATGTGTTCCATGGCTATTATAATCCCATGCATCGGTTGTTCCCGGTACAAAGGTTTTCGATCCTGGTACAATGTTATCCTTTAGATCTGGGTGATCAAAATCAAACCCTGTGTCAATGACACCTACTACTACATCCTTACTCCCACTTGAAACGGTGTGGCTTGCTCCTTTATTTGTAACTTTTTCAATATCCCATTGCCAGCCTGCTTCCCAAATGCTCTCTCCCGCCGAGACAGGCGCTAATTCAGGTAATGGAAGATCATCACTCTCCGCATCAACCTCTGGTAAATTAAGCGGTAATTCTAACGATGGTGCAATACTTAATACTTCTTTATTCTTTAATAATGATTTAAGAAATACCGTAGGCTGATTGGTTGTTGCTTCGATCGTTCCAATTTTTGAAACTTCGTATGTAATCGTTCCTCCAGCTTCCTCAATTATTTTTTTATAGTTCGCCGGTAGATTTTCAGACTTAAACACAATTAAAAAGGATTCTGATGAGTTTTCGGCTTCCTGTGGTGATGCCGCTTGACTAAAACCAAATAAAGATAATACTAAAATAATTGTTAAAAATAGCGTGAGTCCTTTCTTTACTGCTTTTTTCATTTTCTAAAACCCTCTCCCTTTTCTAGCATTTTTATTTCAGACATAATCATAATCTACTTTTTAGATCGAATCTATTAAAAGAATAAGACAATAATTTATCAATTTCGCCTATCAAAATAATAGTTTGTCTAACAACCAAGTATTATTGCACAAAAATGTTCACTATTAAGAAAACCTTTACAGCAAATTGTTCAATTTGACAAATCTTTCACATATGCTAACACCTTTTTGTCGCAAAAAAAATGATCATTCTATTGTATTTGAAAAATATTCCACCGTTTCGTATGATAAAAAGAAAGAAGAACTTTTTTAAGGAGGCATCACTCATGTCACAGTCTTTTGAGCAATATTTAAAAGAAAATCGAGATTCACATTTAAATGAGTTATTTGATTTATTAAAGATTGAAAGCATTAGCGCTTTACCTAATCACAAAGAGGATGTTAAAAAAGCAGCTGATTGGATTGCAGAATCATTAACGAAAATCGGGATGGAAAATGTACAAGTGTTAGAAACAGCTGGCCATCCACTCGTATATGGCGACTGGTTAAAGGCTGAAGGAAAGCCAACTGTGTTAATTTATGGCCATTATGATGTACAGCCTGTTGATCCTCTTCATTTATGGGATAGCCCTCCTTTTGAACCTGAAATTCGTGATAAGAAGCTTTACGCTAGAGGTGCTAGTGATGATAAAGGTCAAACCTTTATGCATATTAAAGCGTTAGAAGCACTTTTACAAACAACAGGCTCTTTACCTGTGAATATTAAATTTTGTATTGAGGGAGAAGAGGAAATTGGTAGTCCGAACCTACCAGCCTTTGTTGAGGAACATAAAGAACTTTTAGCAGCAGATGTGCTTGTGATTTCTGATACTGGCATGATTGAGCGTGGAAAGCCTACGATTTGTTATGGCTTGCGGGGGTTATGTGGCGTACAGATTGATGTGAAGGGGGCTAAGAGTGACCTTCATTCCGGCCTCTATGGTGGCGGTGTCCAAAATGCGATTCATGCGTTAGTCGAGCTTGTTCAGTCTTTTCATAATAAAAAAGGGCAAATCACGGTTGAAGGCTTTTATGATCGTGTTGCTCCATTAACGGAGGAAGAAAAAGAAGCTTATGAACAGCTTAATTTTGATGAAGAGGCTGTTCGTAACGAGTTAGGTGTACCAGAGCTTTATGGAGAAGAAGGCTATACATATTTAGAGCGTACTTGGGTGCGACCAACACTAGAAGTGAATGGGATGTATGGAGGCTTCCAGGGAGAAGGAATCAAAACCGTGTTACCTGCTGAAGCTTCAGCAAAAATTACATGCCGCCTTGTACCTGACCAAGACCCAGATGAAATTGTTGAGCTCCTAAAGCGTCATATTGAGAAGCATAAACCAGTGGGTGTAGAAGTGTCTGTGTCATTATTTGATAAAGGCGCACCATTTGTAACACCGTTTGATCATCCAGCAATTCAAGCTGCTGGACGTGCTTATGAAAAAGTCTATCAGGTTCCTACCTCTTACACTCGTGGTGGTGGGTCTATTCCAATTGTAGCTGCATTTGATCAAATATTGGGGCTTCCTATTGTCTTAATGGGATTTGGGCTTCCATCAGAAAACTTCCATGCACCAAATGAGCACTTTCATTTAGAAAACTATGATAAAGGATTGCTCACCATTTGTCATTATTGGTATGAACTTGCTGAGACATTAGAAAAGTAACTATATGCTGAGAAATAAGAAGTTTAATACCCTTTTGGATACGGAAAAAAGTTTAAGTATGAGTATTAACATAGCTTAAGTAGGTACAGACAGATGTTAGGCGAATGCGGGTGTGGTTCGGACAGTTTTAGCTTATTGCTACCTGCTCTGTGTCCGAAGGCGCACTTGGTTCGGACTGCTTTACCTGGTAACTATCTGATTGCTGTCCGAAGGCGGATTTAATTCGGACTGCTCTACCTGGTAACTATCTGATTGCTGTCCGAAGACGGGCTTGGTTCGGACAATTCTACCTGGTAACTATCTGATTGCTGTCCGAAGACAGGCTTGGTTCGGACAATTCTACCTGGTAACTATCTGCTTGCTGTCCGAAGACAGGCTTAGTTCGGACTGCTTTACCTGGTAACTATCTGATTGCTGTCCGAAGACGGGCTTGGTTCGGACTGTTCTACCTGGTAACTATCTGATTGCTGTCCGAAGACAGGCTTAGTTCGGACTGCTCTACCTGGTAACTATCTGATTGCTGTCCGAAGACAGGCTTAGTTCGGACTGCTCTACCTTGATACTACTTGCTCTGTGTCCGAAGACGGGCTTGGTTCGGACAGTTCTACCTGGCTACTAACTGATTGCTGTCCGAAAACAGACTTGGTTCGGACTTCACTACCTAGTAACTATCTGATTGCTGTCCGAAGACAGGCTTGGTTCGGACTGCTTTAACTCGATAATGCCTGCTGACTGTCCGACGGTGTATGTGGTTCGGACAGCTCTACATTTTATCGGAAGTGAATAATGAAAGACATACTTCAGTTTCAAAAACCCGTATCTTCTTCTCCCTTTATAACAAAATCCAATCCGTTCATATAGCTTCTTGGCGATAGAATTGTTATGATTTACAGCCAACACTACTTCAGTAGTTTCTTTAAAGTGTTCTTTAATAAACGCTGGCAGAACTTTTAAAGCATTAGTTCCATAGCCTTTTCCTTGTTCACAATAATTGATCGATAACGCACGCAACAGCATGCCGTTTGGGTTAGATGTATACTCTCTTATCTCATGACCTTTATGTAGGACAAAGAAACCCACAATATGCTGATTCATTTCGATGACAATCGGAAAACGATCTTCATCTTTTAACGATATTTCAAGAATTTCAAGTGGAAGGGCAGTGAAGCTTTTCTGAAATGGAGGTAAATAAAAAGATTGAAGGCGAGAATAGTGCTCTTTCTTATAAAAACTAAGTTTAATCATCTCTTTCATTACAAACTCAGCTCCTATTGAACAAAGTTAGCATTAGAAGTTGAGATTCTCGTTGGACTTTAATTTTATCACATCTACCTCCAGCCATTCTCTATATAAAAATAGACGAAGTTTGACATATTAAGACAGGCCCTAAAAAAATGGGCTACCCCTCGACAAAAGGGATAGCCCAATCCAACCATCTATTAAATAGGTTTTAACTCAACCGTTTCTTTCGTTTTTAAACTTTCAATCATCTCTACCCATTCTTGCGGCTTATTTGGAAGAACCGAGTAATAGGTTGTTAGGAAATCGACAACAAGTGAAGACGGTAATCCAGAAACCGCATCATCCGTTGGCATGAAGCATAGCTCTAACCCATGAACAGCTGTTCCGTCATTTTCCCATGATGGATGTACATACGGGAAATCAAGTCGCTTATAGCCAAGGTGTGATAAAACTTCACGACGAACAAATGGATCCATCGTTTTCACGCCACCAAATTCATGATTTTCTCCATCATACGGATTATAGATTTCAGCAAACATCCCAAATAATTCTTTTCCATTTGCTTTTGCTAACTCATTAAGGTCCTTTAGTCGGCTTTGAGCTAAGAAGCGTCCAAGACTAAGACCAGGACGGCCCACAATTGTAAAATCTGTCATCGCTATATTCCAATCAGGGTAATATCTGTATTCTGTTACCCCTACTACTTCATCTTCATGAACTGCGACAAACACACGAATACTTGGATCTTCTAACGGCTCCTTCCAAAGGTCGTATCCTAACACCTCTTCCTTAGGAAAAACCTCCTTCATGAGGTCATGTAGTTTACGAAACAATGGATCGTCTATACTCGTTACTCTGATATATTGCATTTATTTTCTCCTTTAAAATCAAGTGTAATTTTCTTATTCACCTTTAATTGAAGAATTACTCCAATCCGTATATAAATCAACACGTCGGTCGCGCCATGTGGTAACAGATCCTTTTTCTCTCACTTCATAAAGTAGGTTTAAGTCAAGATCAGCTGTCACGACCATGTCATTGTTCAGCTCACCCTCCACTTGAATCCCGCTAGGTGGGAAAGGAATATCGTTTGGCGTAATCACCGCTGCCTGCCCAAAATTAGCGCGCATGAAATCAACTGTAGGTAAAGATCCAACTGTTCCTGTGACAACAACATAGACTTGATTTTCGATTGTACGAGCATGACTTGTATAGCGCACACGATGGAAGCCATGACGATCATCTGTACAAGATGGACAGAAAATTACGTCCGCTCCTTGCGCTTTTGCCATTCTAACGATTTCAGGGAATTCAATATCATAACAGGTAAGAATCGCGATTCTTCCTTTATCTGTATCAAAGACATTTAACTCGTTCCCAGCCGCCATTTTCCACTCATGAACCTCAGTTGGTGTAATATGCAGCTTCGCTTGCTCTGCAATGCGACCATCTGGATAAAATAAATGAGCAACATTATATAAACGATCATCTTTTTTGATCACATGTGTCCCGCCAATAATATGCATCCCTGTTTGCATTGCAAAGGAAGAGAATAGGTTACGGTATTGTTCAGTAAAGCCTGGTAATTCATTAATCGTTAATTTTGTTCCTTGGTCACTACCAATGGATAGGAGTTGAGTGGTAAAAAACTCAGGAAACAGGACAAATTCTGCTCCAAATTCATCAGCCGTTTTAATGTAATGCTCACACTGTTTCGCAAATTCATCAAAGGACTGAATCGTATGGAGATGATATTGCACTGCCGACACTCGTATCTTCATGTGTTCTCCCCCTTAAAAACATATTCACCTGTGATTATCAGACAAATAACATGTTTTTACAAGTACGAACTTTTCAGTAAGGTAGTTACCCAAAAGATACTAATGGCCATGCAAACGCATGGCCATTTTATTATAACTCTTATGGATTGTTCTCAATCATGCAACTCCATCGATTGTTTGATATGATTCATCCTTACTTTTCCCCACTCATACATCATTTCCACAATCGGCAACAGGGATTTCCCGAGTTCAGTTAAGGAGTATTCCACTCTTGGCGGTACTTCTGGATACGCTTCTCTATGTACAATTCCATCCTCCATCAGCTCCCTTAGCTGATTCGATAAAATCTTATGTGTAATTTTTGGAAAAAGCCTTTGCAACTCATTAAACCTGTGGGCGCCATTCTGTCCTAAATACCAAATAATCACGATTTTCCATTTTCCACTAATAACCGATAAGGTTAATTCCTTTTCGCAGTTAAAATCCCCATTTTTTATCTTTTCACTAATTTCTTTTCTTAATGTATCTGACATCTCTCCACCTACCTTTATAGAGGGGGTGAGTATTCACCCCCCACTTACTTCGTTGATAATCCATGTAAAATAAATTGGATCGTACGCTCCATTTCCTCTTCATCATTCCATTGTTTTTCAGGTAGAATTAAAAACCTAGTGAGTAAAAACCCGATGATAGAAGTGGCAACCATTCTAATTACTGCCTCAGGTGGACACTCTATGACTTCCCCCTTGGCTTGAAAGTGTTCGACCACATGTTTCATTTTCTTATATATATTATCCATAAAAATTTGTTGATATTGTTCCTTCATTTCATCATGAAAGGCAATTTCCTGTAAAAGAATCTTAATGATTGGAATGTTCTTTTTAACAAACTCAAATCGATTTTTCATAACAATCCGAATGAATTCTTCAAAGCTTTCCAACTTATTTTTACCAACGGTTTGATTGACAAAAGTTCTGGCAATAAAAGGGCCAACGATCTTTGCAAGGGTTGGTGTCACAATCGAGAAAAGAAGGTCTTTTTTCGTTTTATAATGCCTAAAAATGGTTCCTTCGGCCACACCAGCTTTTCTGGCAATTTCACTCGTGGATGTAGCTGCATAGCCTTTTTCTGAAAATATCTCGATTGCTGCTTGAAGAATTTTCACTTGTTTCTCTGTCATTTTTGAATCTTCATCATTTAATTTGATTAATTCTTCAATCAATTCCATATCAGACATATGACGTTCTCCTTATAAACTTCTATGCTTTTTTAATGCTACCACATTTAATATCATAAATAATAGCGAGAAACCTAGAAGAACATAAATATCCGTAGAGATACCATTCCAGTTACTCCCTCTTATCATGATTTCATTCATTGCATTTCCACCGTAGGTTAAAGGCATCACCACACTAATTTTCCGTAACCATGGTTCCATTGTTTCTAGATTAAAAAGGCCTGAGAAAAATACTTGTGGAACAATGACTAGGGGGATAAATTGTATGACTTGAAGCTCATTATTGGCATAAGCAGACAACAAGGTACCTAATGATAGAGCTGTTATCGCAAGTAAAAACGTAGTTAAAAACAAGTGCCAAATCGACCCGATGAGGGAAATTTCAAGAATATGAATCGCAAATAAGACAATCACCATTGTTTGTAATAGTGTAAACACACCATATCCACTTACATACCCAGCAACAATTTCCCATCTTTTAATCGGTGTCACAAGCAATCGTTCCAATGTTCCACCCGTTCTTTCTCGTAAAAATGAAACACCTGAAATGAGAAAAACAAAAAAGAAGACAAAATATCCGATCAGATATGGACCAATTTCATCAAAAATACTCATTT
>JBEQAC010000081.1:0-13476 GCA_041640535.1 Bacillaceae bacterium | reverse complement strand
GCTGTTACAAGTTCTTCCGATTCCGCATCTAAAGCAGAGGTTGCCTCATCTAAAATTAAAATACGTGGATCTTTAAGTAATGCACGAGCAATCGCGACTCGTTGCTTTTGCCCTCCAGATAATCGCATTCCTCGTTCACCTAGGATCGTGTCATACTGTTTGCTTAATCCCATAATGAAGTCATGAACATTCGCAGCTTTTGCCGCAGCAATAACTTCCTCTCTAGTAGCCTCAGGTCTACCATAGGCGATATTTTCATAGATCGTTCCAGAGAAGAGAATATTCTCTTGCAGTACGAGGGCAATTTGTCTGCGTAAATCATATAAATCATACTCCTTAATATTAACACCATCTAATAAGATCTCACCCTCATCAGGATCATAAAAGCGGGGTATTAAATTCGCAAGAGTAGATTTCCCCGCTCCACTCGCACCAACTAATGCAATGACTTCCCCTGAATGTGCTTGGAACGAAATATTTTTTAAAGCGGTATACCTCTCAAATTCATAGCCTTCAATTTCAGGGCTTCTTCTTGAAGGAATTTTAGGTGGGGTAAAGAAAAATTTCTTATCTGCTTTAAACTCTTCTACTAGATCCGGGTCCCCATTCTTGTCACGATTTTTAAAAATCGGTCGTTCTGATTCATAAATGAAAAATACATTTTTAAACACTAACGATCCTTCACTACGATTTAATGGCAGTGCATGATTATTATTCTTTTTGTCCACCTCATAATCAAACACTTCAAAAATACGCTCAACGTTGGCCATTGAATTTTGAATGGTTACATTCACATCTGAAAAACGTCGGATTGGATTGTACATTTGTGACAGATAAGCCTGAAATGCAACCAAGCCACCGACCGTAAATTCTCCTCGAACTACAAATAAACCACCTACAAACCAGACAATAACGGTTCCAACATGGTTAAAGGATTGTGTGATTCGACCTAGTATATTTGATAAAACATGCGCTTTCATCACATATTTAAAGTGTTGATTTGATTGTTTCTCATAGCGGTCCATTTCAGTTTTTTCACGGTTAAAAGCTTGAACGATCTTGATTCCACTAATACGTTCAACTAGAACAGAAGATATACGCTCCATTTGACGGTGGACGGACCTCCAAGCAAAGCGGATACGAACGTTTAAATTCGTAAAGGTTAAATAATACATCGGCAAAATCCATAAAGATAAAAGTGCCAATCTCCAATCTAAGACAAAAAGCATGGCTCCTGCAAAAAACACGACAAATAAATCTACGATAATATTAATAACTCCACCCTGTACTAAATTCTGTGCACCATTGACATCGTTTAATACACGAGATACTACTCCACCGACATGTTTGTTATCATAAAATTTAGGCGAAAGTAGTTGTAAATGCTCATACAGCTTTTTTCGCATGTCTACAACCATCGTATTTCCTAGTTTAGCTGTCACATAGTTTCTCAAGAATTCCATTGTTACACCAAATATAAACAGCGACCAAAACTAACGCAACACCTTGAAGTGTCCATGATCCTTCACCTGCTAATACTTGATCAATTAGTATAACTCCTGTCATATAAGGTGCAATAAGCGGTATCGCTAGCTGCAATAAACCGAGACCCAAAATCAACATTAAGACAAAACGATACGGTTTAATAAAATCCCAGTACTTTTGTAATAATTTCTTTCGATCCAATTCCTTCGTGTTTACATTCTGTAAAATTTGCCTTCTAGAATCCACAAAATTCCCCCATGTTAAAAATTAATCAACCCACGATTAATCTGTTTTTTGTAACGCTTACACTTATCAATAACTTAACCACAACAGTTTTGAAGAATTATATAAATCTCACGACTCAAACATCTCCCTTTTCAAATCGACCAATTGTCATTCTCGTACTCCTCCTTTTCAATCTTTTTAACTACCATATATTACAATTCGTTCATTAACAACCCGTCCATTAATAGATTAACTTCAAAAAAAATATCCAAAAAGACACTTTTATAGAAGCTTATTTATACAAGACAAAAGGTATACCGAAATTGGTATACCCTAATGTTTGTTTCATTTTTCTCCTGCACCTAAAGTAAATTATTGAATAGGCTTTAAATACTAACTTAATTTCATGCTGTTTTATGGATTCATTCACCCACTAATTTTTTTTATAAATATAGGTGTTCAAGAACTTATTTCGGAATTTTCCATTTGGATCGTATTGGCCGAGCAGTTGTTGAAAGTCTGGCAGTTTTTCATAAAGCCCTTGTAGGTGTTCGGGGGCCATCGTAAATAGTTTTCCCCAATGAGGGCGGGCATGAAAGGGAGCAAGACACTCTTCTATCTTCGGCAACACTTTTTGAACCTCTTCCCAATTATCTTTCCACGTAAAGTGAAGGCCAACTGAATTTTGCTTATAATATGGGCTCATCCAAATTTGATCAGCTGCGATGGTGCGAATCTCCGATATATGAAGAAGAGGAGCTATTTCTTCTTTCAACGGGGCGATTGCCTGTAGCGCCTCATAGGCATGTTCCCGAGGAATGATGTACTCACTTTGTAGTTCTTTCCCACTACTCGGAGTGAAATCCATGCGGAAATGGGGTAATCGTTCATGCCAATCTCCTGCTACTCCCATTTGTTCCGTACAATGTTCTGCTCCATGTCCTGGTACTGGATGTAATTTACACGTTGCTAGAGTGGCTCCGAAAAATACATCCTTCTGCTGTATGGATTCACCTTCTGTTAAGCGTTGTTTCAACCACACTTGGTTAAACCTTTCTTCCCTCCAGTCCGTAAAAAGACTTACACTATATGCACTAGAACTAATCTCGTCAAAATGCTCTTTAAGGGACGACAAAGGAAGGTTTTCGTAAACATCCTGTCTCATTTGAAAGCTAGGAACCACATCCAAAGTAAGTTTTGTTACCACGCCTAATGCGCCGAGACCTACCGCCAGCCCGTCCATCTGTTCATTAGATTCGTCACGGGAAACATGAACCACATCTCCTTCCCCGGTGATCATTTCCAATGAACGAACAGATGCCGCCAGAGACCTGTTCTTATCACCAGAACCATGTGTGGCTGTTGCACACGCCCCTGCAACAGAAATATGCGGTAAGGATGCCATGTTTGGTAGAGCAAACCCTTTCATTTGTAGATACTGACCAAGATCACTGTACCTGATGCCAGCTTCCACCGTTACGGTCATCTTCTCACGGTCTAATTCCAACACTCGGTTGAAGTTACCGAGGGAAATGAGATCCTCCGTCGTGTCTGCAATATGATTAAAGGAATGGCGAGTCCCCAGAACCTTTACCTGATTACTGCGAGATACTAATTGCTGTAGATCCTCCACCCTTTCAGGTATATGAAATCTAGCAGCATTATATTGATAATTACCTGCCCAGTTACGTTGAATCTCCATTACCTTACACTCCTTTATTAACTTTGCATAAATAAACTACTCATCTATCTTCAACAAACCTCTACATTTATCCTTCAAAATTATTACATTTTTGATACATAGGGACGGTTCTCCCGCTTCCTTCGATGTTCGAAGGAAGCGGGAGAACCGTCCCGTTGTTTCATTCACCAGATGGGAGGGGAATCGAATCGGTTGTGGATAAAGGAATACCAAAGTTTGGTGATCCATCTGGATTCCAACTAAATGGTTGAATTCTCGTGCTTCGCCGCTGACTACCTCCATCTGATTCTGGAATGGCATGATAAACAATCCAATCCTCTGTTTCATCAGGAGAACGGGTAAATCCATTATGACCTGGAGCATACACCCCATTTTCGATACTCTTTTTAAACACTGGTTGAGAAGATTTAACCCATGACTCAGGATCCATCACATTCATGTCGTGTGAAGAAGTTAACATGCCAAGACAATAATCATCAGACCAAGTGGTGCTGGCGGAATAAACCAAAAACAATTTATTATTCCGTTTTAACATAACTGGTCCCTCGTTAATCGCCATTCCACCTTGTTTTTCCCAATCGAACTCAGGCTTTGATAATAAAACGTTCGGGCCCTTTATGGTCCAGGGGTTCTCCATCTCAGCCAGATATAACGCTGAGCCATACTCTGGAAAGTTCCCATATCCTGCATATACAAAATAAAGCAGTCCTTTATGTTCAAAAATCGTTCCATCTAACCCAGGGTGTTCTGTATGAACATATCCCTTTTCAACCCAACTATCAATAAATGGATCTTCAGATGCATTCTCTAACACAAAAATTTTCCTTGTTTGATCATCACCTTTTCCATCATTTGCAGTGAAATAAACATACCATTTCCCGTTTACCTTATGAATTTCTGGAGCCCATATATTCGCACAATTTATTCCCTCACTTGGTGCTGTCCAAATCGTTTTACAGCTCCCTTCGGCAATTCGACTTAATGATTTTGACTTCCATAAATCAAGTTTTGTTCCTTTAGTTACCATAAAATAGTATGTGTCATCATCCTTATAGACCCACGGGTCTGCGCCAGGATCTAAAAGTGGGTTTTGGAATGTAGAGTTGGTCATACTATTACCTCCTTTTTTGAGCCACAATTTGGCTAATAAAATGCCAACAAACCTAGTGCTATTAAATTACTAGGTTTGTTGACTTTATAGTTACTTCGACAATTGAATATAATCTAAATCTATTAAACCAGCATTCTGTACTAACTTAAAGGTGTACACCCCTTGTTCTAGCTGTACTGATATCGAAGCTGTACCCCAAGCATCTTCGCTTGTAGCTGAATAAACAATCTCACCAACTTGTTTGCCATTTATGATCACCTTCTGTGTACTCTCTTCATTAGTAGGCGTCTGATATGTTACTTGTAAATGATATGTTCCTGCTTCGTTGATATCAATCCGATATTCAATAGAACTGTCTTCAACATCAAAGCTAACCTTTTGCTTATTAGCTGCTTTGAATGTATTTTTTATTGTTACATTATTTAGAACAGCATGTTCTGCTTCATAACGGTATTCTGGCTGTTTAGGTACTAATTCTATGAAATCTAATTCAGTAAAGGATGTACCTTTTGAAATTCTAATTTTATTTTCTTGTTCGGTCAGAGTTATATCCTTTTCAGCAAAATACCAGCTATCCCAACCATAACTATTATAAACGACTTCTCCAATTAACTCTCCATTAACAGATACAAATTGTGATGTCTGATGTCCCATCCCGGTTCCATAACGGATCTTAAGGGTATAGTCTCCAGCCGGAACATTCACATCAAACTCGACAAAGCTGTCTGAATAATCCATATAACCAACTTTTTTTCCGTTAGAAGCTGATGTATTTGATACAACCCTTGCTTGATTAACTGTCGCATCCTCTGCTTCGTATTTATAACCTACCGGAAGTGCTGGCGTTAGTTCCCCCACTTGTTCACCAGATGGAACTGCTTGTAAGGTTCCTGTTGCTACAGGTGTACCAAAATTAGGTGTACCATCTTCATTCCACGTGAATTTTTGCATTCTTACATTACGATCCCAACCCGATCTTTGAAATTTAGCTGCATGGTATATTATCCAATCCTCAGTACCATCTGGTGACTTAAAGAAACCATTATGACCAGGACCAAACACAGCCACATTAGGATCTTTTACAAATAAAGGTTCAGGATGCTTTTCCCATGCGTTCGGATTAAGTGGGTCTGTACCAGTAAAAGTTAGCATCCCTAATTTATAATCGTCTGTCCAGCTTCCACTTGCAGAATAGATTAAAAATAGCTGTCCATCTGGATTTTGCAAAAATTGCGGTCCTTCATTCACATGTGGTTCCCCAATTTTCTCCCAATTATAATCTGGACGTGATAATTCAACCCTTTCTCCATATACCGTCCATGGATTTTCCATTGGAGCAATATAAATGTCTTGACGTACATTTACATCACCTTCCCACCCTGACCAAGCAAAATAATACTGTCCATCAAAATCTAAAATGGTTCCATCAATAGCCCATTTATCTTCAGGGGTATTGATTTTCCCATATGTTGTGTCTTCTGGATAAGAATAATTACTATATGGGTCCGCAGTTTCTGATTGAATGACATGCATACGTTGTTTTCCCATATCTCCAGCGGATGCTGCAAAGTAGATGTACCATTTCCCCTCGATAAAATGCATTTCTGGAGCCCATATATGTGCTGAATTTGGAGCACCAGGGTGTGGGGTCCAAACGACCTTCTTTTCAGCGTTTTGTAATCCAGAAATCGTCTTAGATTTCCAAATCGTAATATTGTTTCCTGTTGTGTTAGTATAATAATAGTATCCGTCTGTATGTCTAACAATCCATGGGTCTGCTCCACTACCTATGATAGGGTTTTCAAAAACTGGTGTTTGTACTTCTTCATAGTAAAACGTAATATGGCCAATGTCTGGTTGTTTTCCACCACCATTTTTAGGCGCATGTAAATCGTTATCCATTGTGTCCTCCTGGTTATAACTATAGAGATTTCCCGCATTTCCACCTTTGACATATACATACTTAATGCCAAGATTAGATTTCCAACCAAAAGATTTAGAATTATTAAAACTGATTGTAATTGTGCCATTATTATAGGATCCACTTTTAACTTTGACATTATCAAATTCAACTTTAAACTGCTTTAACTCCTTTAGTTCTTCAGGGAGTTGTTTTTTATTACCCTCAATCTTGATAGGGTCTGAGGAAGCTTGAATACTAGATTCTTTACCTGGATTAACTAAGGTTAGAACGAGTAAAACTATTAAAATACTACTCCATATTTTTCTCAACGGCAGATCCTCCTAATTACATGATAAAGAGTTTTTCGTTTTCTAAACTTGCTTCTCATTAATATCATACCTTTAAATCTCAGTCCCCCTTATATACATATTTTTAAAGAGAAGCACAGTCTTCAACCCGATTTTTTCACCTGAAGGTTAACACTTATTTCACGAAGCAATACAATTGGAAATAACTATTAAGATTAATTAATGTATCGACAGATTATCCATTGATCGCTGCTTGATTATGAATTATGTATAAAATAGTTTTTGTCGTGTTTGTTATTAAAATCATTATGTATACTACTTATTCGACTTTCTTTTTGTTTAACACTTATAATCTTAATAAAGTAAGTTATGATTAATAATAGTGAAATTGTAAAAATTAGTCCCTTCCATGGGCCAACAATATAAAAATCGAGTACATTTGCTAGTGAAAATATAAATAGATTACTTATTAAAAAATAGAAAAGAACATTCTCCCCCATTATTCTGAGAAATGCTAAACCTTTTCCCCATCTATCCAATATTTTAGAAAACAAATAATAGATATACAGAAAGAAACTGGGACCAACTATCCAATAAACACTTGGCGGAAACCTTTCAGGTAACTGTCCCTTGTTAATAATTAAATAAAAAATAAATAAAATTGTCCCAATTGTTGAGAAAAATAAATATCTCCATTTAAACCCTATTTGATATTTCGCAAAATATATGCCTATTAAATAATAAGGTATGTACTGTATAACTGGAAATGTTGGAAATTGATCTGTACCAATCAATAATCCTAAATAAGTAGAATCCACTTGACCATAATCCATCCAGGTACATGCTAAAAGCAGGATCGAAATTCCCCAAATAAATATAGGCCGACTAGATAACCATGTGAAAAAGTTAAACAAAACAAGCCCTAATAATATAATGATAGAAAATGATATTAAGAATTCTGACCATCCTGGAATAACTTGCAATCGTATAATGGGCAAAATAGTCTCCATATTTAATGGTAAATTTTCAACAAAGATTCGAAAAGCTACTCCAGAAATATAAAATGCAACTAGTGTTTTTAATCCAGTAAAAAGCATTTTTGTAAATACTGAGCTATAACTCTTGGTATAATAAGCAAGTTGATTTACGTATCCAAAACAAAAAACAAAACCTGAAAAGGTGATTAAATTGAAAAACTGAGTACTGAAATAGATAGTTGGAAAAATGGAAGCATCACTAAAAAACTGTAAAACATGAGTATATACCATGCCAATGACTAATAACCCTTTTAAATAGTCTATAGAGTGATCTCGAACTTTGATTATTTAAACCACTTCCCTAACTAATTCATAATACTACGTTGAAATACAAAAAAACGATTTAATAAAGAAATATCTCTAATTATGGAAAAATAGACAAAAAAATTAAGCTAAAACCAAAGGAAATGGTTGGGTAAATTTCTTCCTTTGGTTACCTTTAAAATTATGTAAAGACTAGTTGAACGAATAATTATTTGTTTTATTAATTCTGCAATTGATAGTTTGTCAGCTTTGATATAGATTTATTTTTAGCTAATGCTAAGATCCCAGCCGATAGAAACATTAATGATCCCAAAATATCCATCACAAAATAAGAAGCTAAGCCTAGAAAGATAAACCAAATAGGTTTTTTCACTTCAGTTTTATCGTCCTTCAGTGTTTTCGATAATATAATGTTAATGATTCCCAATATAACAAATAACATTCCAAAAGAAACTGAGAACATATACAAACTACCAAAGACCGACTGTACTGCCTCTAGTGTGGCAATAGAATTATGCGAAGTTTTTAATCCTTCGCTTTTAATATAAGATGCATAAAGGAATATCGTAAGAAGACCTGAAGTTATTTGCCATATGGAACCTATCAAAACTAATCTTCTCTCAAGCTTTCTAGTCATCTTTTAACCTCCTTGCTCTATATTAATTGCAATGTTACCCTTTAACCCCTGATGACAAGGAGAGTGATTCCATAAAATATTTTTGTGTGAATAAATAAAGAATAAAGGTTGGCACAATCGCGATTAGTGCCCCGGTTAGAGCATGGGCCACCTCAAGTGAACCATACATTCCCTGAAGCAATTGCAATCCTGGTGTAATTGGCATCATTTCAACATCATTAAATACAATCGACGGCCAAAGGAAGTCATTCCATGCCCCAGTAAATGTAAACAATGCCACAACAGTTAATACAGGTCTAATAAGAGGCAATATTAACTTAATAAAAATTTGAAAGTCAGAAGCACCATCCACACGTGCAGATTCATCAAAATCCATTGGAATTCCTAGCATAAACTGTCTAACAAGGAAGATGCTAAATACTCCAGCAGTGCCTGGAACAATGGCTGCCAAATAATTATTTACCCATCCTAGTGTATCAACAATTTTGTAAAGCGGAATAAGATTTACTACTGCTGGAAACATCATCGTTGCCATTAAAAAGAGAAAAATGGCATCTCTTCCCTTGAATTTCATCCTAGCATATCCATAACCTGCTAATGAAACAAGTACTAAAACTAGTACAGTTTGTGATAATGAAATGATAAGTGAATTCAAAAACCATCTCGCCACTGGAGCACTAGTGTTTCCAAAGAGAACATCCTGATAGTTACCAATAACCCAATTAATAGGTAAGATTGTAAATGCGCTTGATTGGATATCCGCTTCACTTTTGAACGAAGAAAAGACGGTGTACCATAGTGGTACAATCCATATACATGCCATAATTAATAAAAAGATAAATGAGATATATTTAGAAAGCTTATTTTTCTCCATGACGAACACCTCCTAATCACGTTGTCTTAAAAAGAAGAATTGAATGGCAGAAACTATCATAATACAAATCCCAAGAATTACAGCCATTGCTGATCCAATACCTGCAATTGAAATTCCAGAACCAAATGCGTTTTCTTGAATGTACATTAACAGTACTGTTGTTGAACTTGTTGGTCCACCTTTTGTTAACATGAGTGGCTGTCCATACACATTAAATTGTGCAATCGTCGTAATAACTACTGTATATAGAATTTGAGCTCTTATACTAGGGAGAGTAATACTAAAGAATTTCTGAACACTATTTGCTCCATCAATTGAAGCTGCCTCATATAAGTCCTTTGGAATCCCATTAAGTGCCGCTTGATAAATGATCATATTCGCACCTATTGTCCACCAAACGGTTACAGTTACTAATGTAATCCAGGCATACGGCTGTGTCGAGAGCCAGTTTGTATCACTATTTAGGTAATGATTAATAGGTCCAAATGATACACTATATAACATAGAAAAGATAATCATAACTGCTGAAACTGAAAATAAGGTCGGCATGTAAAATAATGCTTGAAAAAACTTCAACCCTTTAGGTTTAGTATTAAGTCCCGCAGCTAAGAGCAACGGTACAATAATACAAGCAGGTACTGTAAATAGAACAAATTTAAAAGTATTTCCCAAACCTACGCGTAACTGCTCGTAAAATGTGGAATCTTTGTTAAACAATATTTCATTATAGTTTGTAAATCCAATAAAATCAGGCTCCCCAATTAGGTCCCAATTAGTAAATGAAATGTAAATACCAAAGAAAGTTGGAAATAGAAAAAAGATGCCAAATAAAACTAGATGGGGTCCAATGTAAAGATATGGAGATAGATTTAACTGTTTTTTACTTGAGTTTCTCTCGAGTCCTGTGGACATTATTTCTTGTTTATTCGTTTCCGTATTTAACATTTTTTTAACTCCTATTCTCCTGTTATCGAATAGAGAGAGAATTCCAATAAATTAAAGGAATTCTCCGGTAACTTTTTGAAAAGCACGAAATAAATTTATTTTTTATTATTGGCCGCTATCTTATCCTCAACTGCTTTTTGTGCTTTTTGTAGTCCTTCATCAATATCTAACTTTCCGAATATTGCATCCCCGACCAATTTATCAATTTCTTCTGCCACAAAGCCATTATATTTATAATCAAAGATTTTAAGTGATTTTTGCATTTCCGTGTCTTCGATTAAGAACGAGTGTGGTAATTCCTTGAATTCTGGATTTTCTAATGTCGATAATGCGGCTGGGTTCTGCCCTGCTTTAGCCCAAGGAAGAGAATTTTCTCTAATATAGTTAAGGAAATCCATCATTCCTTTTGCTTTCTCATCAGAGCGTTTGTCATCCTTAAACATCACGAATTGGTGGGATGAAGTCCAGTTGACAATTTTATCAGCTGAAACTTGTGGGAAACTAGTGATACCCCAATCTAATGTTTCAACTTCATTTAAGCTATTTTGCATCCAAATACCTTCAGGATAAAAAATCGCTTTATTGGATTTAAATAACTGACCAGGGTCTTCTCCATCTTTGTTAGTAAATTTGTTATCTATCATACCTTTTAATAATTCTAGTGCTTCCTTAGCTTCTGGAGTATTAAGAGTTGGTGTTTCTCCATCACTTGTAATATCCCCTCCTAGTTGGTGGTAGATTGATAGGAAAGTTGGACGAGTCCAAGTGATTCCCATTCCTACAATACCGTCTTTTGTTGACATTTCAGCTGCTTCTTTTATTTCATCAAATGTAACGACGTTATCATCAAGTGCATTCGGAGCATATTTTTCAAGTAACCCTTTGTTATAGTACATGACGAAACTATGAACATCTAATGGGATACTGTACCTACTACCATTAATATCACCAATTGCCCATCCTGCCGGTACATAGTTATCTGCTTTAATATCAGGAAAATCAACTAATACGTCATCATAAGGTGTTAACATATTAGCGTCCACAAACTGTTTAATTCTTTCAGCATGGACAATTGTCAGATCGGGAATACCTTTTCCAGAATTCACCACAGTGGGAATTTTTGAATACATATCACCTGCAGCAATTGACACATTCTTAACCTTAAACTCTGGATTTGTCTTGTTATATTCATCTACAATTTTTTGCATATCTTGGCCATCTGGACCTGTAAATACATTCCAGAAAACAATTTCATTTTTAGATGAACCAGAACTAGATGAACTACAACCAGATAATGACATTACAATTACAAATAAAATTGAAAACATTAATACTGCCTTTTTCTTCATTGTGGTTACCCCCTTAATTAATAATTTAGTTACTCTAAAAACAAAAATTTCCTATCCTCCCCTTTATTTAAAACGCTTTCATTTTTATGTATAAAATCTCTTGACCGAAATATAATAGACTTCAGTCAAGAAAATTTAACATCAATTGTTTGATTGATTATCTTGCATTAATTTCATTTATTTTACTTAATTCTACTTTTGGTTTTCTATTCTCATCTAATAGACCATTAACCTCTTGTTGGACATCCGTTATTTGAGTGTAGCAAAAGCCACAAACATATGGGGTATCTTTAATTGCTTGAGTAATAGATTCATAACGAGATAAGAACTCTTCTTCATTCTTTACCTGATTACCATATCCCCAACCTTTTTCTGAATTAAATGCAATTCCACCATACTCACTTATAATGATCGGTTGTCCCTGATATTCATAACCCTTTGCCATTGCATGTTTATGTTTATTAAAAGCGATACCATTATTCACAACTTTTTCTTTATCGCTATAACGAGTTGTAAATTCTTCTCCATACTCTACATAATCGTGTAAAGTGATAATGTCTGAGATGGTATGCTCCCAGCCATCGTTAACAATAACAGGTCTCATGCTGTCGATTGCTTTTGTAAGATGATAGATTCCTTCTGTAAATTTTTGCTGTTTTTTGTCAATAAATATATTTTTCACACCCCAAGATTCATTAAAAGGTGTCCATGTAATGATACTTGGATGATTATATTGTTGTTTTACAACCTCTAACCATTCCTCTGTGAAGTTTTGAATGGCCTCATCTGAAAATTCGTATGTTGCAGCCATTTCAGACCAAACAAGAAGACCTTTTTTATCTGCCCAATAAAGGAATCGTTGATCCTCTACCTTCATATGTTTTCTTACGCCGTTAAAGCCCATTTCCAATGTTTTATCAATATCCTCAATAATTGCTTCCTCAGATGGTGGAGTTAAATGAGATTCCCCCCAATAACCCTGATCTAATAAAAGTTTTTGATAGATTGGTATATTATTAAGTAATACATTTCCATTCTCTATTGAAATCTTTCTCATCCCAAAATATGATTTTACATAGTCAATGACTTCTCCGTTTTTATATAATGTAAATTCCACATCATATAAATTTGGATTTTGCGGAGTCCAATGAACCACTCTCCAATGATGAAAATCACTTGCAATATTTGTAGACACTGTTAGATATGGACGGTTTACAGTTTCCTCAAATGTCTTTATTTGCTGACCATTAAAAGAAATCGATGTCTTCAAGACTAACGTTGAATCAATGTTTCCTGAAACTTCGTATTCAAACTGAACAGACTCTGAATCAATATCCGGTGTCATCTTGACCGACTTTACATGTGCTTCATTTAAAAACTCAAGCCATACAGTCTGCCATATCCCTGTAGTCTGGACATACCAGCATCCAAAATTATCATCCATCCACCTTTGTTTTCCTCGTGGCTGAAAACAACTTTGACTATCTTCGATTTTTACAACAATATTTAATTCATTTGTTCCTTCTAGATAATCAGTTATATTAAAGGAGAATGCGATTTGGCCACCCTTTCGTTCACCAACAAAATTTCCATTTATCCATAGTTTTGTTACATAGTCAGCTGCTTGGAAATGAAG
>JBEQAC010000080.1:0-13542 GCA_041640535.1 Bacillaceae bacterium | reverse complement strand
ATTACTCAACCATATTTTAGTAGGGAAATCACTGTTTAATTTTTTTCACAATGAGTAGAATTAATGCTATAATAGTAATTGTTTATTAATTCTGATTATTAAATAGCTTAGCAGAGGAGAGAAGAGTTATGACAAAGAGCACATTAGAAAAAGGATATTTTGGAGAATTTGGTGGTAGTTTTGTACCAGAAGACTTAAAACAGGTTTTAGATGTACTTGATGAAAACTTTGAAAAGTACAAAAATGATCCTGATTTTATTGAAGAATTTAATTATTATATGAAGGAATATATTGGACGCGAAAATCCTCTTACATTTGCTGAAAATTTAACAAAGCAAGTTGGAGGAGCAAAAATATATTTAAAACGTGAAGATTTAAATCATACAGGTGCACATAAGATTAATAATGCAATTGGACAGATCTTATTAGCGAAACGTATGGGTGTTACTCGTATTATAGCAGAAACTGGGGCAGGACAACACGGAGTTGCGACTGCAACAGCTTGTGCGATTGTAGGAGGTATGGATTGCACCATTTATATGGGGAAACTAGATACAGAAAGACAAGCACTCAATGTATTCCGTATGGAGTTATTAGGTGCAAAAGTTGTTGCTGTTGATAAGGGACAAGGTAGACTGAAGGATGCCGTTGATGAAGCATTAAATGATTTAGTAGCGAACTATCAATCTACGTTTTATCTCTTGGGCTCAGCGGTAGGACCACATCCATTTCCAACGATGGTTAAGCATTTCCAATCAATTATTAGTGAAGAATCTAAAAAACAAATTTTAGAAAAGGAAGGAAAGCTTCCTAAAGCCGTTGTAGCATGTGCAGGTGGAGGAAGTAATGCGATTGGTGCTTTTGCCCATTATATTGAAGAAGAAGGGGTGCGCTTAATCGGTGTTGAACCAGCAGAGGCTCCAACTCTAACAGAAGGAGTACCCGCTGTTATCCATGGTTTTAAATGCTTAACTCTTTTAGACGAAAAGGGTGAGCCACAACCAACCTACTCAATTGCAGCTGGCCTAGATTATCCTGGGATTGGACCAGAGCATAGCTACCTAAAAACAACGAACCGAGCAGAGTATGTAACTGTCACTGGACAAGAAGCATTGGAAGCTTTTCAATTACTCTCTAAAATTGAAGGAATAATTCCTGCACTGGAAAGCTCACATGCCATTGCACATGCAATAAAGGTAGCAAAAGAATTAAGTCCTGAAGATTCTATTATTGTCAACCTCTCTGGAAGAGGAGATAAGGATGTCGAACAGGTTTACAAAATGCTTCAAACTAAATAGATGAGTAGAAAGGGGACGGAATCGTCCTCTTTTTTGATTTGTGTAGCACTCTTTGCAGGAAATAAAGGGTATCTGACGAAAGAAGTATAATGAACTTTTCAACACAAGCAAAGGAGGAACACTTTAATGGAACAACACCAAGTAGTAGTCGTTACAGGGGCAACTAGAGGGATTGGTAGAAATATAGCTTTATTTTTTGCAGAAAAAGGATACACCGTCATCGGAACAGGGAGAAATCCTGAAAAATTAACGAAAGTTAAAACAGAACTTGAGCAATATTCAAACGAGCATCAGATGTTCACAATGGATGTAACACAACCATCAGAAATAAAACAGGTTGTTGACAAAGTAATTAATACATATGGACGTATTGATGTTTGGATTAATAATGCAGGAGCTTTCAAAGCAATTGGTCCAACTTGGGAAGTGAAACAACAGGACTGGATCAATGATGTGACAACGAATTTATTTGGAACATTTTATTGTACCCAAGCCATCGTTCCCGTTATGTTAAACCAAGAATTTGGTAGCATTATCAACATTGTAGGTGGGGGTACAGTTGGTGCATTTAAATATGGGAATGGTTATGGAACATCAAAAACCAGTGTTGCAAGATTTACAGAAAATCTTTCTGAAGAATTAAATGAAACACCTATTAAAGTATTTGCTCTAGACCCTGGACTTAATGATACAGATATGACACGGTATCAAAGAGAGACAGAAGATGGGAAACGTTATTTAAGTACCATCGAGGATTTATTTGAACAAAACATCGATGTCCCCCCTTATCAAGCACCACAGTTTGCTTTTTACATGGCATCAGGTGAACTTAACGAATATGTTGGGCGTGTGGTATCTGTTTATGATGATTTGGAAACGTTAAAGAATTTAGCAAAAGATCCTTCTATCCCTGATTTCCATAAGCTTCGGATAAAAAAATAACAATCGCTCCTATAAAATACCTTAAGGAGATGTCATAAAAATTTGTCGTTTACTCTACAGTCAAGTAACCAGCAACAGATCGTTCTGAAGAAGTGTAAATGTTGAAAAAACTGCCTTACTTAAAATCGGTAGCTTTTTCACTTTAGTTTAAGCCTTTTATAAATTATTAACTAGTTGAGGTGAGAAAATGAATAGACAACAATATAATCAAATAAAGGAAAGAGCTTTACAAATGTTCGAGATGGCAAACATAGTCTTAACAGAGGCAGAGAAGGAAAGTTTAGAAGTCGCTGATTTCGGACTTAATAAAATTGAAAATACAGGTTTGCAATTAATTACATATGTGAATACAGAACAAGTTTGTGCAAAAGAGCTTGTTCTACTGCCAAATCAAACATGCCCGGAGCATAAACATCCAAAGCGGGATTTTGATGAAGGAAAAGAAGAGACCTTTAGATGTAGATTTGGAACGGTTTATTTATATGTAGAAGGAGAACCAACAAAGAAGCAAACGAACCATCCACCTCAAGATGACAAAGAATATTATACGGTCTTCAAAGAAATAATTTTACAACCCGGAGAGCAGTATACCATTTACCCCAATACTCTACATTGGTTCAAAGCCAGAAATACTGGTGCTATAGTCTCTGAGTTCTCTACAAAGAGTACGGATGAAACTGATATATTTACCGATCCAAGAATTAAAAGAGCACCAGAAATCAATTAATATTTTTACAAGGAGATGATTATTGTGTGTGGGATTTGATACTAAACACAAAGAGAGGGATTTAAATATTCCATGTAATCGCCAACTTATATTAAATGCAATTGAACAAGATCTTAAACATGATGAAAATGTTTTGGCTATTTATTATGGTGGTTCATTAGGTAATCAAAACACAGACAATTACTCTGATATTGACCTTCGTATTGTTGTAAAAGATGAAGTCTTTGAGGAATATAAGCTAAACAAAAAGCAGCGAGCAAAAAGATGGGGAGAAGTTATATTTTTTGAAGATTTTCCATGGACAACATACAGTATTGCTCACTATCAAACTTTTATTAAGGTCGATTCGTTCTATTATAGATTAAAAGATATACAGCCATCTATTTGGCTAAAAAATATAAGAGTCATTCATGACACGACTGGCCATATAAAAGATGTTCTTGAAAAATCTATGTCTTTATCATACACACCTACTGTTGAAGAAATAGAAATATGGAGAACGAAATTTTTTGCATATGTTCATGAATCATATCGAAGAGTCATGAGATGTGAAATATATTACGCTCTCCAATGCTTAGACCACTTACGCTTATCCATGACTACTGCATGGTATATGGAAGCAGGAATTCAACCTAATACATTTGGGGATTGGGCGAAATTAGAAGGTAAGCGAAGTAACTTACAACAGTGGCAGTTATCCCTTCTAGAAGGATGGTATAGTAACAGGGAGCCCTCTGAGATTATGAGCATTATAAAAAATATGATACCTGAATTTAAGAGGGTTCATAAGTCTTTATGTGATATGGTTGGTTTACAAGAAGATACAGTCAGGGTGGATGAAATTCTCCGCAAGGTATTTTAAAAATAATTTTTATAAAAAATGGCACATATTCAATCATCCAGCATATATTAGCTTCTGTGTGAAAAGTTGTGAAAGGATGATAAGACATGAGTGAAAATCAATTAAAAGCATCTACTTTAAAAGAGTGGACGAATGGGGGATCTGATTTTAAAGTAATTGAATATAATGTGGCAGATCCAACCGAGACGCTTTATGCTGTCGTTACCCCTATTAAAAATACGAAATGACATAGATTAATCAAATTTTAATATAAAAAGAAAACCATCCTTATGTAAATGTACATATAAAGGATGGTTTATTTTTTCTGTGAGGATGTATCTAATTATGACATAATAGTAAAAAGAGAAGGGACTTTTCTTTGCTGGATAAGTCCCAATTTTATTAATTTTTATACCAACTTAAGGCAATTGTACCTGAACCAGCATGAACTCCAACAGCTGCGCCTAACGGTCCAATTGCAATTTCAATCTCATCCGAGATATTTTTAATTTCCTCAATAAGAAATTGCAACTCATCTTTCGCTCCAGCTTGTAAAATAAATACTTTTTTAATCGTTTCACCGTTTTCTAAATCTTCTTTAAGTCGTGAGACCATATATGAAAGGGCTTTCTTTTGAGAGCGTACTTTTTCATGAGGAACAAGCTTACCGTCTTCGAATATTAAAATAGGTTTCACTTTCAACAAACTGCCAATCATCAATTGAAGGGTATTTACGCGTCCACCTTTATGTAACTGATCCAGTGAACCAATCATGACATATAATTCATTCTTCTTATGCAAATTACGTAATCTTTCAGCCGTTTCTTCTGGTGAAACTCCTTCAGAGATTAACGCTTGTCCTTTCAGAATCATCTCACTCATCGGAAGTGACAAGAGACGAGAATCAACAAGCTCAAGGGGAAATTCAGCCATTTCAGCTGCTTGTTTTGAAGCATTCGCAGTCCCGCTTAAATCGGATGAAATGTGTACAGCAATCCCTAAATCATAGTGTTCCTTTAAGGATTCATATAGTTCTACCATCTCTCCAATAGATGGTTGTGATGATGTAGGCAGAGAAGGAGAAGAGGCTAATTTTTCATAAAACATTTCTTCTGTAATATCTACACCATCCTTATAGGTCTCTTGATCAAATGTAATACCCATAGGCACAATATGAATATCATGTTGCTTTGCAAAATTAGGATCTAGTGAACAAGTACTGTCAGTAATCCAAGCAATTTTTTTCATCATATCCCTCCCATATTCTATGATATGATTTTACCATATAAATAAGACTAGGATAGGAACAAGTTCTTATAAAATTAATAATATTTTAAAAATTCACCTTTTAGTGGGAAGCTCAATAAATCTTGATATAAAAAGGATGTAGCATAGAAACTACATCCTTTTGAACTATATTCACGATTCTATTTTATTATTTAGTTAAAAATCCAAGACTTATTGCAGGAATAAATGTAATGATTAACACATTTATAATCATCATAAGTAAAAATGGCCAAATCGCTCGAACTAGGGCCTCGTAACGAGTTCCACCAACTTGTGCTCCGATAAATAGAGACACACCTACAGGTGGGGTCATTAAACCGATTGCTAAATTAACAATCATAATAATCCCAAAATGCACAGGATCCATACCTAAACTTACAACAACCGGTACTAAAATTGGTGTTAAAATAATAATGGAAGCGATTGTTTCCATAAAAGTACCTACTACAAGTAAAAATAAATTAATTAGTAGCAAAATCACAATTGGTGATAGATTTGTATCGGCAAAGAAATTACCCACTGTTTGTGGTAGCTGTGCACGTGTTAATACCATTCCAAATAATCCAGCAGTAGCGATAATAAAAAGAATAACCGATGTTGTCACTACTGATGAAACTAGGATTTCCCGCATCACATTCCACTTAATCTTTTTATAAACGAAAGCGCCAATAATAAAGCCATAAACGACAGCTACAACAGAAGCCTCTGTTGGGGTAAAATAGCCTCCATAAATTCCACCTAATATGATAATCGGCATTAAAAGTGCTAATGATGCACGCTTAAACGTATGAGCGATGTTTGCTACACTCGTTTTTGCAGAATCACGTCCATATCCTTTTAATGTTGAAATAATATAAGCAACAATCATAATTGAAAGGCCAACCATTAATCCAGGAATGATTCCAGCAATAAACAGACTGCTAACAGAAGCACCCGCAGAAACACCATATAAAACAAGGGGGACACTTGGTGGAATGACAATTCCAGTTGTACCTCCTGCAACATGAATGGCTGTTGCAAAGTTTCGATCATAGCCAGCTTTTACCATCGAAGGAATAAGAATTGCACCAATAGCTGCGGTTGTTGCTGAAGCAGAACCAGAAAGTGCAGCAAAAAACATACAAGAGACAACTGCTACATGGGCAAGACCACCTTTTAAATTGCCAACTAAACTTTTAGCAAACTCTACTAATCTTTCAGAAATCCCACCATGCTCCATTAACTTTCCAGCTAAAATAAAGAAGGGAGCAGCCATAAGTGGAAAAGAATCTAATGATGCAAACATTCGCTGAGGTAATGTAATTAAGGGAATATCTGCTGTGATTACGAGATAGAGCATGGAAGCCAATCCTAAGGCAATAGCAATAGGAACACTGAAAATAAATAATACAAGTAAAAGTACAAATAAAATGATTGTCATGCTAAAATCCTCTTTTCATTACAACTGCTTAACATCGCTTTCGCTTTGTTTTTTTAGATTTTTAACCGTGATATCGACCATGTTTAATAACATTAAACAACCACTAATAGGGATGATGAGATAAACATAGCCCATTGGAATATTTAACGCAGCTGACGTTTGAATCATAGCCTTATTTGAAATATCGAAACCATACTTAATCATAAAATAAAAAAACACTGAACAAGCGAGCAATGAGATCAAATCAAATAGTTTTTGCAAGGAGTGGGGGAGTTTCATTTTCACAAAGTCAATCCCAATATGTCCCCCATACTGAAAAGCAAAACTAGCTCCTAAAAATGTAATCCAAATCATTAAATATCTTGCTACTTCTTCAGTCCACGGAAAAGAATTGCCTACTAGTTCTCGAGATATAATTTGAACAAATATTAAAATAACCATAGCAGCTAAAAAAACAGCTGTAAGATTTTCTACAAAACGGTTTATTTTCTTTATAACAGCTGACCACACATGAAATATTCCTCTCTTAAATGATCTATTTTCTTTAGATAAAAAAAGAGAGAAAGATCTCTCTTCTTTTCGTATATAACCTTAACGGTTAGATTGGATTCGTTCAATATAGTCACCAAAGCGATTTGAATACTTATCATAAACTGGCTTAACAACCTCTTTAAAAGCAGAAAGATCAATATCAGAAGCTTCAATTACTTGAACACCATTATCTATCATGTCCTTCAGTTGCTCTTCTTCCATTTCTTGTGTAATTTGACGTTGTGTAGTGGCATATTCTTTTCCTAATCGTTCAAATACTTCTTGAACCTCTGAAGGAAGAGAATTAAATTTATCACCATTCATCATTAATACAGCTGCAGCATAGTAAATACCTGCTTGGCTAAAGTAAGATTGAACTTCATACTGCTTCGTACTTTGGAAAACACCGACAGAAAAATCAGAACCATCAACAACCCCTTGTTGGAAAGAAGTATATACTTCTGGGAAGGCGATAGGAGTAGAGTCAGCTCCAAGAGCTTTATAAGTTTCAACGAAAATATCGTTTTCAAGCGTTCTCATTTTCAATCCTTTAATATCCTCTGGTGAACGAATTTCTCTTTTATTGTTTGAAAAATGGCGCATTCCATTTTCCCAGAAAGCAAAACCTTTAAAACCTGCAGACGACATTTCAGCTAATAAATCTTGCCCAACCTCACCATCTAATGTTGAATAAACATGATCTAAATCATCAAATAAAAATGGCATGTCAAGTACACCTAACATTGGTACAAAGTTAGCAACCGGACCCGTAGTAACAAGTGTCATATCAAGAGTACCTAATTGAACTTGTTCTGTTAGATCACGTTCACCACCAAGTTGTCCACCACCATAAATTTCAAATTGGACTTGTCCATCTGTTTCAGCTTCAACGGCTTCTGCAAACTGTTCAAACCCGATGGCAAATGAGTGCTCTGGTGGAGAAATATGGCCCACTTTAATCGTAATGACTTCCTCAGTATTACTAGATGATGTTTTTGTAGATTGCGTTTCTGTTTTTGATGCTTCCTCATTCCCACATGCTGTTAAAGCAAGGAGGGAAAGAAGTCCAGTTCCTAACATGTTACGAATATGTCTCTTCATAGTTGGCTCCCCTAATTTTTTTGATTTTTTTGTTTATTTATTTTTATATCTTAGTATAAGTTATTACCATTTGTAAATAATTTCTTTATATTTTAAATAGTTTTACTATATTTTTTTAAAAAACTACTAATAAGTGTTTTAACTAGATAAATAGGTAAAAAGAGGTCGTTTAATATAATGATTAGAAGAAATTATAACTTTTGAAATCATTCTAAACTTTGAAATAAATAATATATTAGGAAACCAAGTAAAACTTTTTTATCCCCTAACACTATATTTTATAAAGTATTGTAAATAAAAGTAACATATGGTAATTTATTAATATGTTACACAAACTAACATTATATGTAACTTTTAATTACAAATGATTTAAGATCGGTATGTAAGTGTATAAAGTATAAGGACGATCATAGATTCATAGCTAGAGAGGATGAAATGAATGAAACTCACTTCACGGGAAATGGAAAAATTAATGGTTGTTGTCGCTGCTGATTTGGCTCGGCGTAGACAAAAACGTGGATTAAAACTAAATTATCCGGAGGCTGTCGCTATTATTACATACGAAGTTCTCGAAGGTGCTCGGGATGGACAAACTGTTGCTCAATTAATGCAGTATGGAGCTGCTATATTAACCCGCGAAGATGTGATGGAAGGAGTTCCTGAAATGATCCACGACATACAGGTGGAGGCAACGTTTCCCGATGGTACAAAACTAGTTACCGTACATGATCCCATTCGTTAATAAGGAGGAAAACTGTGATTCCCGGAGAGTATATATTGAGAAAAGAACCTATTAAATGTAATGAAAATAAACAGTCTAAAAAAATTCAAGTTCTTAATCGAGGAGATCGGCCGATTCAAATCGGTTCACATTTTCATTTTTTCGAGGTGAATTCTGGTTTACATTTCGACCGAGAACAAGCATTTGGAATGCATCTAAATATTCCCGCAGGTACGGCTGTGCGTTTTGAGCCTGGAGATCAAAAAGAAATTGAGCTTGTTCCATTTTCAGGTGATCAAAAGGTGTACGGTTTAAATAATAAGACCAATGGTTCGGTAAGAAAGGAGGGAGAAATATGAGTTTTGAAATGTCAAGGAAGCAATATGCCGATATGTTTGGTCCTACTGTCGGAGATGCAGTACGTTTAGCAGATACTGAGCTTTTCATTGAAATCGAAAAGGATTTTACAATTTATGGCGATGAAGTGAAATTTGGTGGCGGTAAGGTGATTCGCGATGGGATGGGACAGCATCCTTTAGCAACAAGAGCAGAGAGCGTTGATTTAGTGTTCACCAATGCGATTATTGTAGATTATACAGGGATTTATAAAGCGGATATCGGTGTGAAGGATGGCTATATTGTCGCCATTGGAAAAGCAGGAAATCCTCTATTAATGGACAATGTTGATATTGTAATTGGTGCGTCTACAGAGGTGATTGCGGCAGAGGGGAAAATTGTCACTGCAGGGGGGATTGATGCTCACATTCATTTTATTGCACCTCAGCAGATAGAGACGGCCCTTTCCTCTGGAGTAACAACGATGCTTGGTGGCGGAACTGGCCCTGCAACAGGTACCAATGCCACAACTTGTACACCAGGACCATGGAATATTCACGGAATGCTTCTGGCCGCTGAAGAATATCCTATGAATCTTGGATTTCTAGGAAAAGGGAATTCGTCAGATGAAAAACCACTTATTGAACAAGTAGAAGCAGGAGCGATTGGCTTAAAGCTCCATGAAGATTGGGGAACAACTGCAGCTACAATAGATGCTAGTTTAAAAGTAGCAGATCAATTTGATATTCAGATAGCCATTCATACCGACACGTTAAATGAAGGCGGTTTTGTTGAAGATACCATTGCTGCAATTGACGGTCGTGTCATTCATACATACCATACCGAGGGTGCTGGAGGCGGTCATGCCCCTGACATCATTAAAGCAGCAGGGTATTCAAACATTCTCCCTTCTTCTACTAATCCGACACGCCCATTTACCATCAACACTCTCGAAGAACACCTAGATATGTTAATGGTTTGTCATCATTTGGATCCAAGTGTTCCAGAAGATATTGCGTTTGCTGATTCAAGGATTAGAAAAGAAACCATTGCTGCAGAAGATATTTTACACGATTTAGGTGTATTTAGCATGATCTCATCAGACTCTCAAGCAATGGGACGTGTTGGTGAAGTGATTTCTCGGACATGGCAAACGGCCGATAAAATGAAAAAACAACGCGGAAAATTACCAGGAGACTTCTCAGTAGGGGATAATTTTCGAGTGAAACGATATATCGCTAAATATACGATTAACCCTGCAATTGTTCATGGTATTTCGGAATATGTTGGCTCTGTTGAAGTCGGAAAGTTTGCCGATTTAGTGTTGTGGGATCCTGCATTCTTCGGAGTAAAACCTGATCTTATCGTAAAAGGCGGGATGATTGCACATAGCCTAATGGGAGACCCTAACGCGAGTATTCCAACACCTCAGCCTGTTATATATCGACCGATGTTTGCAACTCACGGAAAGCTTAAGTATAGGACATCTATGACCTTCGTTTCAAAAGCTGCATACGAAAAAGGAATTGATAAGGAACTAGGTCTACAAAAAATAGTCAATCCTGTTTCGGGCATTCGTAAGCTAACAAAAAAATCCATGGTTTTTAATGGTGAAACACCGGACATCGAAGTGGATCCACAGACATACGAGGTTCGTGTGGACGGGGAGTTAATTACATGTGAACCCGCTGAAGTTGTTCCGATGGCTCAGCGTTATTTCTTATTTTGAGGTGAAAGATATGATTATTGAAAAAGTGCTTGGTAATGTATCGACAATGGAGAAAAGAGCACCACATGTTGAGCGTGTTTATTTAGAGAGTGATTTATTAGTAAAAAGAATTCAGCGGGTTAAAACGGATCATGGAAGAGAAATTGGAATCCGTTTAAAGGAAAATAAAGATTTAGTGGATGGCGATGTTCTTTATATGGATGAAAAGAATATGATTGTGATCTCTGTTAAAGAGGATGACATCCTTGTGATCATGCCTACTTCGATCGGCCAAATGGGAGACATCGCCCATCAGCTAGGGAATCGTCATCTTCCAGCTCAATTTCAAGGAGATGAAATGCTAGTTCAGTATGATTATCTGGTAGAGGAATTGCTACAGCAAGTAGAGGTTCCTTATAAACGAGAAAACAGGAAAGTGAATCAAGCATTTCGCCATATAGGGCATAGTCATGGTTAATGATTTATTACCTTTACTACAATTGTGTGATTCTAATTTTCCGTCTGGAGCATTTTCGCATTCATTTGGTATCGAAACCTACATACAAGACCAAATCATTGTAGATAAGGAAAGCTTTAAAAATGCAATCTCAGTTTTCATTGGTAAACAATTAGTTTATTCTGATGGGCTTGCCTGTAGATTAGCTTTTGAAACCTTAGAAGGCAAACGAAATTTTCAGGAGTTATTGGAAGTGGATCATCTCTTATTTGTATCCAGTCTTGCGAAGGAAACGAGAGAAGGTAACCGGAGAATTGGCGAGCGGATGGCGAGGCTCTGTATCGAATTATACTCTTCTATCATTTTAGATGAGTATCTAGCTATTATCAAAAAGAAACAAGCCTACGGCCATTCAGCTCTTGTATTTGCACTTGTTACGCATCATTTAAGAATAGAAAAGGAAAAAGCAATTTCTGCTTACCTTTATGCAACAGTATCCTCAATCATTCAAAACGCTGTTCGTGGTATACCTCTCGGTCAGACAGATGGACAAAAGCTTTTAGTCGAATTGCAATTAAATATTAAAGAAGCCACAAGGAAAATCATGAAATTAACAAAGGATGATTTAGGAGCGGTTAGTCCGGGTTTAGAAATTGCCCAAATGCGTCATGAACGATTACCTGTAAGGTTATTTATGTCTTAATAAAGGAGAGGTTAAAAGTGGAACCAGTACGTATTGGAATTGGCGGTCCTGTTGGGGCCGGGAAAACAATGCTTGTTGAAAAATTAACAAGAGCCATGAACAACGAGCTAAGTATGGCGGTTGTAACAAATGATATTTATACAAAGGAAGACGCAAAGTTTTTAATTAAAAATGGGGTATTACCTGAAGATCGTGTCATTGGCGTTGAAACTGGTGGATGTCCGCATACCGCAATTCGCGAAGACGCCTCTATGAACTTTGCTGCGATCGATGAATTAAACGAAATACATTCTGATTTAGATTTGATTTTTGTTGAAAGTGGTGGTGATAATTTAGCCGCTACCTTTAGTCCTGAATTAGTCGATTTTTCTATCTATATTATTGATGTTGCCCAAGGGGAAAAAATCCCAAGAAAAGGTGGGCAAGGAATGATTAAATCAGACCTTTTTATTATTAATAAGATTGATTTAGCTCCTTATGTAGGTGCAAGCTTAGAAGTGATGGAAAGTGATACAATCGCAGCACGAGGAGAAAAGGCATATATTTTTACAAATTTAAAGGAGGGTACTGGTCTGGACAAGGTTGTAGATTGGATTAAACAGAATGTGTTATTAATGGGATTAAGTTCATGAGTTACACTGGAGTTTTAAATCTTTTGGCAGGTAAAAAACACGAAAGAACCATTATTTCATCCTGCTATTATGAGGGTGCGTTAAAAATAACACGCCCTATTTATTTGGAGCATGACTCTCCTTCAATTTACCTTATTCATGTTGGGGGAGGTTATGTTAATGGGGATTCTTATCTTACTCAATTACAGGTAGACGATGGTGCTCATCTCGCCGTTACTACACAATCCTCAACTAAAGTATATAAAACTCCGACAGAACCTGTTAGTCAGCTTACAAAAATCAAATTAGGATCTGGAAGTATACTTGAGTATATTCCGGATCCTTTGATTGCCTATGAAGGAGCTCGTTTTATACAAGAGACAGAAGTTGAAATGAATGAAGATTCCTGTTTATTCCTTAGTGATATTATTACACCAGGTTGGGCAGAAGATGGGAGTTTTTTTAAGTATGACTGGATTCGGTCGAAGTTAAAAATTTATAAGGATAGTAAACTTATTTTATTTGATCATCTTTTTTTAGAACCTGATGATCAAATGAATGGCGTTATGCAAATGGAGGGGTTTACACATATTGGTACAATCATTCTTCTCCATAAGAAAGCGAATCAAAAATTTTTAGATGATTTGTATTTTAAGCTCGTTGAAAACTTTTCTGATGTTCATTTTGGATTGTCCATCTTACCTCAAGATGGACTGATCCTTCGTATACTTGCTAATCATTCTGGAATTATTGAAAAAGTCATATCAGAAGCACACACATACGCTAGATGTATTTTGTTAAGTAAAGAATCTGTTCATTGGCGGAAATTTTAAAAGCAGTTAGTATCCTCCTAGCCTAT
>JBEQAC010000079.1:0-13567 GCA_041640535.1 Bacillaceae bacterium | reverse complement strand
TGGAACCCCTACTATATAATATCATAAAGTTTCTATTCACTAATAGAAAATGAATTAGTATCAGTCATTATATGTAATAAAAAGAAAATGGTTTTTACGCGACTACCAGTTTTTTTCCTTTGAATTAATTACCAAGTTCGGATATACTATTAATAATAGTATAGTAAAGAAAGGACATCCCCGCTTTGTCAAAAGAAGAAATGCTTTCGATTATCGAAAGAAAAAGAGCAGAATTAATAGACATTGTATTAAAAAATGGACTTAATTCATCCGTTTCGATAAAGTATAGTCAAGAACTTGATGGTTTGCTTAACCAATATAATAAATATTTACCAAATAAATCAAAAAGTCTCTCAAATACTTGAGGGATTTTTTTTGGCTAATCAGAATTATATACATAAGGTTAATATAGGTTAAATAAAAAGGCACTTCCCTTATTTAGAGAGTGCCTGTCCATTAGTCTTATTTCATTTGACCGTTCATGGCTTTTAGCATTTGGTTGATTTTCTTTTGTGAAGGTTTCATTCCCATTTGCATCATCATTACTTTTAACATTTGCTCATTAATAGGTGGATTTTTCTTTAAATAGCTCATCATATATTTACGAGCAATGAAAAATCCTAGTGCTACTCCAGCAAGAAGTGCCAGAACACCAACTAGAACATATGGCCACATATTCTATTTCCTCCTTCATGTTGTCTACATTACAGTGTACTAAACCCTTTAGTATTATACAATAGAAGAATAAAATTTTCCTGCTTTTATACAAACTTTCTTTCTTTTATTGGATTTAACCAGCCGTAACGGTCACGTTCATAGTCCATTGCCAAGAAACAAGAATCATACTTTCTTAAAATTTCAAAGAAGATGGTTTCTGCTTCTATTGTTCCTTCTGATTGTAATTCTATATGTCGATCATAAACACTAATTTTAGCCGCACTCTTAGGTATTTGAAATTTCAAGATATGGGAACTACTAAACGTTCGATATGAATGATAATTCTTTAATGCGATTTCAATAGCTTGATGTATTCTAAAACTAGGAATTGGCCTTGTAATAAACTTGATTTGCTTTTCTATTAAATCCTTTTTATTGTAGGATGAACGATTGTGTTCAAGAAATAAATTATATAACATGGATTCCCTACCAAAATAATGGGTGGCAAACTCTTCTTCAAATAAGTATATTTTATAATTCCTCATTTCCGCACCCCTATCGTTTAAATTACCATTATTATAAATGAAACGATAGAAGATTATTGTCTGATAGTGGTGCAAGAGAACACTATTTTTGTCGAACGTGTGTATTAATTAGTGCAGTTTCTTATTTTTATTTTTTTTACTTTCCTGCAGTTTCTTAGGAGTTACGTCGTTACCTTTTGGATCTAAGATTTTTACAGAATGTAGAGTATCTGTCATAGAATTGCGAAATACGTTTAAATACTCCTGCCTCAATTCATATTGTTCATCTTTTTCAGCGGTGGTTAAGCCAACGTCTTTAGCTTTCCTAGACAAGAAGTTTATACGATTTAGTTTGTCTTTTGATAACATGATAAAATTCCCTTCCTTGATAAGTAAAAATATGAATTAATGTTACTAAAAGACAATATAAAAAACAAGTTATAGTAACTTACTACTTATTTTCTTCTTTGATATATTCCTGAAATCTTCTATGAGCGGTTGCTTTTGAGATCTCATAACCAAGGCCTCTTAATATTAATGAAACTTCTGTAAAGGTTAATCCTTTATTTCTTAAAGAAACAATCTCATTTATAGGCACTTCTTTCCTGGAACGTCCTGATCCTATAGATTGTAAAGGCAAATTTTTTTCTGGCCTATATCCATTCTTAATTGCTTTCTTCATCCCTCTTTTAATTTTAACATTATGTATTTTTCGCTGATATTCCTCAACTATACTTACAATATCTAGAACCATTGAATCTGCGTCGGAGAGCTGAAGTTCACCCTGGTGATTAACCGTGAAAATTTTTACATTTTCCTTATATATACATCTGATTAATGCAATCTTTGCGTTTCCTCTACCTAATCTTGTTTCATCTTGAATAAGTACAGCATCGATATCTCCTGATCTTATTCTTGTCAAAAGCTCTATAATTCCATCTCTGTCTATTTCATAACCACTTTCCCTTTCAACAATTCGTTCAACAATCTTCATATTAAAAATAGTTGCAAAATGGTTTAGTTCTTCTATTTGTCGTGTAAGCGAAGAAGTCTGTACTTCTTTATTTGTACTTACTCTCGCATATAAAATTACATTCACTGATATTCCTACCCTTCATACCCTTCATATGTATAAACAGACATCCCACCATATCCTACTACTAAAGGGATAATTAATTGATCACCAGGAACAAGCAATTCAGATTTTGTTTGATTTACATCTTCAATCCAAGTGACAAAATCTACAAATGAAAGCCCATGAAATTCTTTATATCTCTCATTCACTTTCCACAAGGTATCTCCTTCAGACATAGTAATTAAAATATATCCTTTCTGGCCTTCAACTTTTTTTTGTGTATTTGTGATTGCTAGAGTTAACCCCATTATTAAAATAAAAACTAACAGATAATATGTAACTGCTTCTAAATTAAGTTTCATAATAACCCTCCACAGGAATATTTGTTCGTATATAACGCATTATAACAAGAACGCATGTTCTTAGTCAATAACAATTCGAACTTATGTTTGTATATAAAGGGAAATCATGCTATAATTTTAAAAAAAGTGCTAGATTCGAGGTGTAAGGAGAATGACAAAGCTTTCAAAGAGGCAGCAAGATATACTAGATTACATCAAAAAAGAGGTAAAAGATAAAGGGTATCCACCTTCGGTAAGAGAAATAGGTGAGGCGGTAGGGCTAGCGTCAAGTTCTACTGTACATGGACATCTATCAAGATTAGAAAGCAAAGGACTAATTAGACGGGATCCAACCAAACCACGCGCAATCGAAATATTGGAAGTCGATACAGCTGCTCATATTACAAGAAACAATGTGATAAATGTGCCGGTAATCGGTAAAGTAACAGCAGGGCAACCCATTACAGCAATTGAAAATATCGAAGAGTATTTCCCGTTACCAGATAAGTATATTTCAGCTGATGATCATGTTTTTATGCTTGAAATTATGGGTGATAGTATGATTGAAGCAGGAATTTTAGATGGAGACTTAGTAATTGTGAAACAACAACAATCTGCAAATAACGGAGATATTGTCGTTGCGATGACAGAAGAAGATGAGGCAACCGTTAAGCGTTTTTTTAAAGAGAAAGATCATATTCGACTACAACCTGAAAATTCTATGCTCGAACCAATTATTCTTAGAAACGTTTCAATCTTAGGAAAAGTAATTGGTGTTTACCGAACGGTTCACTAAATTTATTAACTAGCAGATAATTTATCTGCTAGTTTTATTTTTAAAGACTATATTTTATGATAAAAATAAGGCTTTTTTCTAAAAGATTGTTGTTTTTAAAACGAATTAGAGGGGACATGTTGATTGGAACGGAAGGTGTGTGACTCCTGCGGGATCTGCAGGAAGGATGAGACCCCGCAGGCACGAGGAGGCTCATCACCTGCCCCGCGGAAAGCACACACCTGGAGTGCCAGTCAACATACCTTAGTTAAATAACAACAAACTTTACGCCAAAAATAAAATATCTTTTTGACTTGTTTTGTCGAACCTATTTATTTTTTTCATCAAATTTTAGATAATAGTTTAAAGAGTTATTTATATTATCGTAATTTAATTAAGATTAGGGTGAACATTATGATAACGAAAGAAAAACAGTTGAAAAGAGAAATGATCTTCTTATTAATTGTTAGGAAAAGAAATGAAATGATCCAAATCGCTAATAGAAACGGACTATCAAGTGAAGAAACGATAAAATGTAGTCAAGAACTCGATATATTGTTGAATACATTTAATAAGTTTCAATTAAATCAATTATAAATGACTTGCCTTTATTCTAGACAAACCACTAGAAACGGCAATTTCTTTTTTAATTATTTTGTAAGCGCTTTTACCTCTTGTAACCCCTGAAATCCCCAACATATAATATCCCCTTTCCCTTCTCTCAATAGAAACATCCATTAATACAATTTTTTCAATAATTACAAAGTAAAAAACCCCTTATATCCAACTTAGGATTAAGGGGTTGATGTTTATTAATACATTGACATATATTGGTCACGTTCCCAAGGATGTACTTGTGTACGGAACATATCCCATTCAATCTCTTTTGCTTCAACAAAATGTTCGAATTGGTGTCTACCTAAAGCAGCGATTAAGATTTCATCCGTTTTGAAATTATCCAATGCTTGAGCTAATGTTGCAGGTAGATCAACAATACCAGCAGCTAAACGCTCTTCTTTATTCATAACATAAATGTTACGGTCAATTGGTGCAGGTGCTTCTAAATTATTCTTAATTCCGTCTAAACCAGAAGCTAAAAGAACTGCCATAGCTAAGTATGGATTAGCAGCTGGGTCAACACTACGAACTTCCACACGAGTACTTAAGCCACGAGAAGCCGGAATACGAATCAACGGGCTTCTGTTACGAGCTGACCAAGCTACATAGCAAGGTGCTTCATAACCAGGAACAAGACGTTTGTATGAGTTAACAGTTGGATTTGTTACTGCTGTAAAATTCGGTGCATGCTTAATAACTCCAGCAATGAACTGTCTTGCAGTATCACTTAATTCTAAATCACCATTTGGATCATAGAATGAATTTTCTCCGTTTTTAAATAATGATAAGTTACAGTGCATCCCAGAACCATTTACTCCAAATAGTGGCTTAGGCATAAATGTTGCATGCAATCCGTGCTTACGTGCAATTGTTTTAACAACAAGCTTAAATGTTTGAATATCATCACAAGCTTTTAATGCACCAGCATATTTAAAGTCAATTTCATGTTGACCAGGAGCAACTTCATGGTGAGATGCTTCAATTTCAAAGCCCATTTCTTCTAACTCAAGAACGATATCACGGCGGCAGTTTTCACCTAAATCTGTTGGTGCTAAGTCAAAATAACCACCATTATCGTTCAACTCAAGAGTTGGTTCACCTTTTTCATCTAGTTTGAACAGGAAGAATTCTGGCTCTGGGCCAAGATTGAAATCTGTGAAGCCTAGTGCTTCCATTTCTTTCAACACACGCTTTAAATTATTACGTGGATCTCCTTCGAACGGAGTGCCATCTGGATTGTAAATATCACAAATTAAACGTGCTACTTTTCCTTTTTCAGCTGTCCAAGGGAAAACTACCCAAGTATCTAAATCAGGAAATAAATACATATCAGACTCTTCAATACGTACAAATCCCTCAATTGAAGAACCATCAAACATCATTTTGTTATCAAGCGCTTTTTCAAGCTGACTTGAAGGAATTTCAACGTTTTTAATCGTACCTAAAATGTCAGTAAACTGTAGACGAATGTATTTAACATTCTCTTCTTTTGCTAAACGGAAAATATCTTCTTTTGTGAACTTTGCCATAAGTATTTCCTCCCCAAGATTCTAAAAGTAATTTATAGTTTAATTGCTTACTAACTAATGAAAAAATCTAGACATATCACCTTGTCTTAAGCTTGAACGATTAAACCTTCCTGCATCTATTAATTCAGCTTTTAACAGCTTTCTTAATTCTTCATCAGAAAGTTCTTGTTTAACTGGCTCTTTTGCTTTTTGATCTTGTGATTGTTGTGTTTGGCCTTCTTTAACAGCAAAGATTTGCTTAATCCCAGCCAAATTAACACCATCTTCGATTAAATCCCTAATTTCTAAAAGTCGATCAACATCATTAAAAGAATAGAGCCGTCTGTTTCCTTCTGTTCGTGCTGGAAACACTAACTCATTTTCTTCATAATAACGGATTTGCCTAGCAGATAACTCAGTTAGCTGCATTACAATACTCATTGGAAAAAGTGGCATTGTACGTCTAATATTGTCACTCATGCTAGCTCCTCCTTTTCTCTTCACTTATTTTTGTTGTTTTAATTATTAATTACATTTTACTCCATGTTATGATTTCTGTCAAGACAACGTTACATTTTCTAACATATTTTTTATTGAATAAATAGATTTATTTTAACCTAATTAATTCTTTGACTAAAAGTTGGTTAATCGCAGTGCAAATGGCTATTTTTACATGTGAATAGGTTAATCCACCTTGAACATAAGCAACATAAGGTGGTCTTAATGGACCATCTGCAGTTAATTCAATACTAGCCCCTTGAATAAATGTACCTGCTGCCATAATAACATCATCACTATATCCAGGCATATAGCTAGGGTACGGAGTTACATAGGAGTTTACAGGTGATGCATATTGAACTGCTTGACAAAAAGCAACCATCATTTCACTTTGATCAAATTGGACAGATTGAATTAAGTCCGTTCTTTTTGAATTCCACTTTGGATATGTATTAAAACCGAGTTCCTCTAATATAGCAGATGTAAATATTGCTCCCTTCAAAGCTTGTCCTACTATATGGGGTGCTAAAAATAATCCTTGATACATCTCCTGAAGACTATAAAGGGACGCACCAGCTTCTGCCCCTATTCCCGGTGAAGTTAAGCGGAAGGAACATGCTTTTATTGCTTCTTCCTTTCCAACTAGGTAACCACCAGTTTTTGCTATGCCACCACCTGGATTTTTAATAAGCGAACCTGCCATTAAATCAGCTCCGACATGACAAGGCTCCAACTCCTCTACAAATTCTCCATAACAATTATCGACAAATACAATAACATCTGGTTTAATTCTCTTTACAAATTCTACCATTATTTTTATTTCGTCAATTGTATAAGATGGTCTTGTTGCATATCCTTTTGAACGTTGAATCCCTATCATTTTTGTATTTGCATTGATCGCCTTCTCAACAGCTTGAAAGTCAACACGGCCATCTGAAGTCAAATCCACAGAGCTGTATCCAATGTTAAATTCTCTAAGAGAGCCTATCCCTTCTCCCCTAATGCCAACAATTTCTTCTAATGTATCATATGGCTTACCTGTAATGTAGAGTAACTCATCATTAGGTCGTAATATACCAAAAAGCGCTATTGAAATAGCGTGTGTTCCAGAGATGATTTGGGGACGAACTAATCCCGCTTCACCACCAAAAACATCAGCATACACTTTTTCAAGAGTATCCCGACCAATATCATCATATCCATAGCCTGTTGATGGATTAAAGTGGGAATCACTGACTTTATGTTTTCGAAAACTACTCAAAACTTTTGCTTGATTAAGGTCAATCGTCTTTTCAACACTACGATGAATCCCATTTATCTTGTCTTCTATTTCATCTACAAGCTTTGCTATATTTTGTCCATATTCCAACTCACTAAACATCTTTTTTCTTTTCCCCTTTAATCTTGAAAATGTCTTAGTTGTCCAGATAGTGAATGGGTAGGGATAATAAATCCTGTGCATTCATACATATCTGTATTTTCATTATAGTGTAATTCTTTTAAAATGGTATCTTGCTTTAGACTTGCAAGTATTTTTCCTTCTGAGTTAGGAATAGAAACCTTGTATTCATTCATCTCTTCAATCATTTTTTCTTCAATAAGCGTTTTAATTTTCACACGATCTAATGAATCATACGCACTTACTAAGATTGAGTTTTCTTTTGCAGAAGGAACAAAATCTGGGAGTACTCTATCTTTTTTATTATATATCGTAATTATTGGTATTGTCTCTACTTCTAATTCTTTTAGGAGCTTATACACAGTTTGTTCATGGTTGAAATAATCTGGATTTGAAGAATCAACGACATGTAGAATTAAATCAGCTTCTTTAACCTCTTCTAAGGTTGACCTGAACGCTGCAATAAGGCTTGTAGGTAAATCCTGAATAAATCCAACCGTATCTGTTAATAGTGTGGTTAAGCCACATGGAAGAATCATTTTTCTAGTCATCGGATCTAGTGTAGCAAATAATAAATTTTCTTCAAACGATTCCGCTTCTGTTAACCGATTAAATAATGTTGATTTACCGGCATTTGTATACCCGACTAAAGCAATTTGGTATGTATTATTTTTCTTTCTTCGTTCCCGATATCGTTCTCGATGTTTAACAATGGTTGATAACTGAGTTTTAATATCATCTATTCTACGATTAATATGACGACGGTCTGTTTCAAGCTTTGTTTCTCCAGGTCCTCTAGTTCCGATACCGGCGCCCAATCTAGATAACTCTATCCCTTTCCCCCCCAACCTTGGAAGAAGATATTGCAGTTGGGCTAATTCCACTTGGAGTTTTCCTTCCTTCGAATTCGCTCTAGATGCAAAAATATCAAGAATTAGTTGAGTTCGATCAATCACTCTCGCTTCCAAATAAGTAGATAAATTACGAATTTGGCTAGGAGATAGCTCATCGTTGAAGATGATCACATCTGCTTGTAGTTCTTTTTCTAATGTAACTAACTCTTCTACCTTTCCCTTACCAATGTACAGTGCAGCATGAGGTTTTTCACGTTTCTGTGTAACCGTCATTACGACTTCACCTTTTGCTGTTTTTGTTAAAGATTCTAATTCATCGAGAGAAAATTGAAATCGGATATCATCATCACCTTGAGATTGACAACCAACTAATATTACCTGTTCCAATTTATTGTCATGATTTTCAATCAAAACCATTCCTTCTTTCTTATGTTGTCAACTATATCATATCAAATACAGTATAATAACTCCAATCGTAGCCAAATTAGCCAACCATCACTCTAGTTTTCACAATAATTTTAAAAGCCGCAAGATGCGGCTTTGGAGTATGTTTTTGTTTTACATTATATCCTTAAATATCAGATCTTGCGTGCGAATGGTTAATAATTCTTGACGATCATAATCATCATTTACTAATAATCTCATTGCCTGTGATCGAATTGATTTTTCTATTATGTTCCGAATATATCTTCCATTACTAAATGTCTTTGGTCTTTGCTCATTTTTCAGCATGGTTAAATGATCTCTTAATTTCCATTCAGCTTCACGACTAAACGAATATTCACGTTCTGCCATCATTCTGTTTGCGATTTCCATTAACTGATCCACTGTATAGTCTGGAAAATCAATCACGAGCGGAAACCTAGAATATAAACCTGGATTTAACGAAAGAAAATGATCCATTTCCTTTGAATAGCCTGCTAAAATAAGTACAAATTCATGTTGCTTATCCTCCATATGTTTGACAAGGGTATCAATCGCTTCTTTACCAAAATCTTTCTCTCCCCCTCGCGCAAGGGAATAAGCCTCATCAATAAAAAGTATGCCACCTAAGGATTTCTTAATTAAATCCCTCGTCTTTTGTGCTGTATGCCCAATATATTCACCCACTAGGTCTGCTCGTTCAGCCTCAATTAAATGACCTTTGGATAAAACATTCATTTGCACAAATAATTTTCCAAGTAACCTAGCCACTGTTGTTTTTCCTGTTCCAGGATTTCCTTTAAACATCATATGAAGTGATTGTTTTGCTGCTTTTAGTCCTTGCTCCTCACGTTTTTTATTGATATAAATCCATGCATACACTTCTTTTACCATTTTTTTCATTTCGTCCATTCCAACTAATTTGTTCATTTCTTCTTCAATTTCCTTAAGCGCAGAGTGCTTTGCTTGAACTTTAGTTTGAACTGGTTCTTTTGAAGAGGAATTCGTCACTTTTAATTTTTTCTTTTGTCCATTCAAGACTACATTTATTTGACCATTATTTTTCATTGTTATTGGTTGATCCAAAAGCAGTCACCTCTCATTCTTTACATTATACGCTCAAGGTAATGATTTGTGACAAAAGCCTATTTTAGTATCAGAAAATTGTTTTTTTCTCCACATTTTCCCTTATATTTCTATTCGTTCCTCGTCATTTCTACAGTTTAAGGAAGAACTTGTCTATTTTTGCGCTTTCCCAAGAAATATTTTTCATCAATTAAGTATATGAAGCAATTACAAAATAATTAAATTTTTATTTTTATTCCTATAAAAACAAAAAAACAACCTACAATCATGTAAGTTGCTTTTATGTTTTTCTATTCAAGATCTAATTGGATGTTTTTTTGCGGAGAGAAAGTTGAAATGGCATGTTTATATATTAGCTGTTGTTTTCCCTCAGTTTCTAATAGAACCGTAAAATTATCGAAGCCCTTTACATTCCCTCTAATTTGAAACCCATTAAGTAAAAAAACTGTGACAAACGTTCCGTCTTTTCTAAGTTGGTTTAAAAATTGATCTTGAATATTAATAGATTGCTTCATTTTTTTGTCCTCCTCTTTCTCTCTAACAATATATAGCTTAGTTCACAAATAAACATAAGAATGATATATCCCTATTCCTATCTATTCGATTTTATTTTGAGCTTTCCTGCAATATAATCTAAAATTTCTTCTAATGTCTCTATTTGTGGTTGGTTTGTGACATCAAACCATTTTACATCCATTTTATTTCGAAACCATGTTAATTGTCGTTTGGCATATCGTCTAGAGTTTTGTTTTAGTTGTTCAATCGCTTCTTCAAGTGACACTTTGGAGTCTAAATAATCGTAAATTTCCTTATATCCAATTGCTTGTACTGATTGACAACCTCTTAACCCTTTATGATATAAATTTGACACCTCCTGAAGAAGGCCCATTTCAATCATTAATTCTACTCTTTGATTGATTCTCTCGTAAAGTAAGTCTCTATCCATCATTAAGCCAACAATTGCAACGTTATATAAGAGCTCACTTGTTTGTGATTCTAGATATTCTGACATGGTCTTCCCGGTAGTATGGTAAATTTCTAGTGCACGTATAACCCGCCTTGTATTGTTGGGGTGGATCCTTTCAGCACTTTCTGGGTCTATTTCTTTTAAAGAATTATATAAAGGTGTAATTCCCTGTTTATCGAGTACCTCTTCTAGTTTACCTCGATAGATTAAATCAGAGGCATGTTCAGTAAAGTGGTAATCATAGAGAACCGATTGTATGTATAATCCAGTTCCACCGACAATCATTGGTAGCTTTCCTCGACTCGTAATATCATGAATTAAAGATCTTACATCCTTTTGAAATTCTGCAACTGAGTAGGATTCATTAGGCTCTTTTATATCAATTAGATGGTGTCTGACCCCTTCCATCTCTTCAATTGTAATCTTAGCTGTACCAATATCCATTCCTTTATAGATTTGCATTGAATCTCCGCTAATGATTTCACCATTTAGCTTTTTTGCCAATTCAATGCTTAGCTTTGTCTTTCCTACAGCAGTAGGGCCAATCAATACCATTAAATTTCCCTGCTTTTCTCTCAATAAAACATCACAACCTTCATAAAATAAATCTTCTTTTATCGTAACATAAAATTATGTTTGTTTATGAATATTATAGTAAATCTTTTGTTAAAAGATCTAGTAAAGAAGACATCTCTTGGTATAACACGAAACTATTATAGCCAAAAGAAATAAAAAAATTACCGAATAAAACAAAAATAGTGAAAAATCAATGATTTTCCACTACATAACTCTCTTAAACATCTTTTCCATTTCATAACTGGAATAATGAATGATTATCGGCCTGCCATGAGGACAGGTAAATGGATCTGAAGTATTTCGAAGCGTTTCTAGTAAAGCAAAAATCTCATCATTTCTTAAGTGATGATTAGCCTTAATCGATCCCTTGCAGCTCATCATAATGGCAGCTTCTTCTCTTAATAACTTTATGTCTACCTTCTTCATTGTTAGTACTTGCTCTATTATTTCTTCAATCAATGATTTTTCCTCACCTGCTGGAAACCACTGTGGATGAGATCTCACAATATAACTATTATGACCAAATGGTTCTAGAAAGACTCCAACCTTTTGTAATTCATCTTGGTGAGAATCAATAATAAGACATTCATCCTTTGAATATTCAAGAGAAATGGGAATAAGCAACTCTTGTAATTCATTAATCACCTGCCCTACTTTTTCGCGGAAAAATTCATATTTTATCCGTTCCTGTGCAGCATGCTGATCAATGATATACAATCCTTTATCATTCTGAGCAAGTATATAGGTACCATGCATCTGTCCAATTGGATAAAGAGTTGGTACTCGTTCTTCTTCAATTAGATCAAAATGCTGAATCACTTTTTCTTCTAACTCATTATCATAAAGGTCATCTACATCTATTGTTTTATATAAGGAATCCTTTTCGAGAATTTGATCATTTCTGTCCTCACTATTAGTAAGTACATCCATCGTTTTCTGATTCGCCTGGATCATTTCCGTCTCGACCGAATCAATTCTTTCAGCTTTGTCCAATTTCTCCTCATTAATAAGATGGGCCTTTTTCGGTTGCTCTCCACCTATTGTATGTTGAAGGGTAAATTCTTGTTGATGAGATTGAACTACACTTCTTTTAGGTACAGTTGCATTTACTTCAGGTATAAGCTGAATTTTTTTAAATGCATCTTTGATTCCAATTGTAATCAATTCATTTAATTCATGCTCCTTACTCAAACGCACTTCAAGTTTCGCTGGGTGTACATTGACATCAACCAGCAAGGGATCCAGTTCTACATTTAATAACACAATTGGATAGCGCCCAATTGGTAGCAAGGTATGATATCCCTGTTGAATGGCATAGGTAATGGAATAATTCTTAATATATCGTCCATTTATCATTGTTGAAATGTAATTTCTTGACGCGCGTGTGATTTCAGGCAAAGCTAAATAACCTGAAACTTTAAAGTCATGACTATCTATGTTAAGTGGTATCATTTTTTTCGCAATTGATACTCCATAAATTGAAGCAATTACCTGCCTTACATCCCCATTTCCATTTGTTGCAAGAAGCCTTTTCCCATTATGGGAAAGGCGAAATGAGATAGAAGGGTGTGACATCGCTATACGATTTACAACATCTGTTATATTTCCTAACTCTGTGTTGATTGTTTTCATATACTTAAGACGAGCAGGTGTGTTAAAGAAAAGGTTAGAAACCTTAATTTCTGTCCCTTTACGACTAGTTGTGGTTTCATGATTTGTCACGATTCCGCCCTTAATTAACAACCTTGTCCCCACTTCACCCGTACTCGTTTTCATCTCTAATTCAGAAACGGAAGCAATACTCGGAAGAGCCTCTCCTCTAAAACCTAGAGTACGAATACGGAATAAATCATTTTCATCCTTTATTTTACTAGTAGCATGACGATAAAAAGCAGTTATACAATCTTCTGCTTCAATCCCGTCACCATTGTCGATTATGCGAATAGCTGAAAGTCCAGCTTCCTCTACTTCGATTTCAATAATCGTACTGTTTGCGTCAATCGCATTCTCAACTAACTCTTTTACAACAGAAGCCGGTCGTTCAACTACTTCTCCAGCCGCTATTTTATTTGATAAATGATCATCAAGCTTTTTAATCTTCCCCATACAATCACCTAGTTTTTTCTTATTTAAGCTTTTTTTGGATATCATAAAGCTTGTTCATCGCTTCAAGAGGAGTCATATCTAAAAGATCTAACGATTTAAGAATTTGCAATACTTGTTTTTCCTTTTTTGTAAATGGTTCTTCCTTTGTTTCATTCTTGAT
>JBEQAC010000078.1:0-13629 GCA_041640535.1 Bacillaceae bacterium | reverse complement strand
ATCACCTGAAGCAATCTTAAGGGCTAGACCTTCTACGATCGCCGTTTTACCAACCCCTGGTTCTCCAATCAGAACTGGGTTATTTTTATTTCGCCGATTTAAAATCTCAATGACTCTTGCAACTTCTTCATCACGTCCAATCACTGGATCAATTAAACCCGCACGAGCTACTTGTGTTAAATTACGACCAAATTGATCTAAGAAGCCTCCACCTTTACCAGAATAGGTGTTAATGGAATTGTTTTGATATGGATTTCCCCCCGTATTCTTATTTGAAAAACCATTGAACATATCCTCAAACGGGAAAGAATGGAAACCTCCAAAATTAGTTGGAATTTTAAAGTTATTTTTTTCCTTTGCAAAGCAATCGTGACATAGAAGAACTTGTTTACGTTCATCATTCATTTGAATGTGTAACTGAATGCTTGCTTCATTTGACTTACATGCATGACATTTCATAAAAAAGTCCTCCTTTAGAATTATAATTGATCTTCTTTGACCTTTAAGGTTTATAAAATGAAGAGATAGGTTATATCTTAAGCCTTAATATTAGAGGTTAGTTTGTTTGACTATTTCTGACCTTTGAGTTTATTATACTCTGACCTTTTTTGACTTTCAAGTATTTTGATTAAGCTAATTATTGGTAAAGAATTATTCTAATATAAGAACCATGAAGGTAGATTTGTTAAAAGAATTTTTACAGCTCGTCTTATTTATCGGGTTGACTCATATAGTTAAATAAGCGTTCTATTTTACAAAAGGTCGTTGTCGAGTGGAGAGGTGTATTCATGACGCAATCATGGAAAGAATCCATACAGGTAGCAGCTGTTTATGTAGGGACAGTTGTTGGTGCTGGTTTTGCCACTGGAAGAGAAATAGTTGAGTTCTTCACCCAATATGGTTTATTAGGGTTGTTTGGAATCCTGATTAGCGGTCTATTATTCATGTGGCTGGGAACAAAAATGATGATTATTTCAAGGCACATCCAAGCAAGCTCTTATAAAGAGTTTAATGAGTATTTATTTGGAAGAAAGCTCGGATTATTGGTAAACACTCTGATGTTTATTGTCTTATTTGGGGTCACTTCTGTTATGTTATCTGGTGCAGGAGCTGTTTTTAATGAACAACTCGGATTACCTTATCAAACAGGAATCCTATTGACGATGGTGTTATCATTCATTGTCTTAACCTTTGGAATTAAAGGGTTATTCAGTGTTAATATGTTTGTTGTTCCACTTCTTATTTTATTTAGTTCGATTCTTGCGCTAAAGGTTATACTTGAGGGAGGTCTATCCGTTCTAACTGATCGTGATATGGCTCATGTTCAATCATGGAAGTGGTTAATTTCTCCTTTTACCTATACAGCATTTAATCTTGCAATGGCACAAGCAGTCCTTGTTCCATTAGCCAAAGAAATGAAAACAGAAACAAGTATTAGGTGGGGAGGATTGTTAGGGGGAGGTGCATTATGTGTCATTTTGATCACTTCTCATATTTCACTTTCATCTTTACAAGATTTGCACACTTTTGAAATTCCAATGGCAGAAGTCATGAAAAATGTTATGTTCTCTATATACTGGTTATATATTATGGTTATTTATGGTGAGATTTTCACCTCCGTAATAGGGGATGTTTTTGGGTTGCAACGTCAATTAAAGCAGCGAATCAAATGCCCAAATAGCTTTATCGTGTTGGGAATTTTAGTAGTGGCATATTTCATTAGTTTATTGGGATATGGTTCACTTATCTCGTTTTTATATCCTATATTTGGTTATATTAGTTTAGTTTTATTAATTATTCTGATGGTCCCTATAAGACAGTTAATAAGATAAAAAGAAGGACCATTGTATGGCCCTTTTTTGATTTAATATCAGGAACTTCTAGTTAAATACCGAAAATTTATGTTGCCATCAATAATTAATGTTTTGATTTGAGAATTAATTACTTCCATTTGGTCGCCATTCTTTTCAAATAAATGTCTGTTTCCTTCGATATCCTTAAGGTTCCATCCTTTGTTTTCCATGTAAGTACGAAAAACGTCAAAATCATTTTCCCCAGTTTCGATTTTTGCAAAATAATAATTGGTAAGGGGGAGTTTTGCCACTTTATTGTCGGTCAATGCTAAATTAATAACAGATATGAAAAAAGTTAAAGAAAATAAGACTGAACAAAGAATTGAAATATGAAATGAAAGTTTTATAAAATTCACTTGGTGTACACCTCTGTTACTCATGAAGTTTTAATTATTACTCATTCAATTAGTAGCATTAAACCAATAAAAAGTTTCACTTTTACTCATCTTATTCTTTATTTTGGCAGAATTTCCTTCAAAATTACATATAAATTCAATATGGTAATATTTACTTAGGATAAGAAAAATATATTCATGATTAGAAAGTAATTTTAAAAGCTTATTCAAATTGTATTTGATATTTATCAGGTACGAATATAGGCTCTTTTCTTCCTAATAAGTGAAGGACTAATTGTGAAACTAACGCACCTGGTCCCAATGCCTGTCCAACACTAATGGTGGGAATGGTTTTATTTTCAAGCCATTTCATGATTTTTTCTTCTGTTACATAACTCGGTAAATAGCTAGTATAGTGAGATGCAGGAAAAGTATATCCTTGAATTTCTTCAACCTTTATACTCTTGGGGATTCCGAGATATTCTTCCAACGTCATACCAGTTGGAGAAAAGGTTAAAACTGATGCTCCAAAGCCAAGTGCGACAGCTGTAATAATATGAATCCCTTGTTTTCGTGATGCCCTGTGTAAGGCAACTGCATCAGGAAAGGAAAAATAGTCAATCGCATCAATCACATAGTCAGCATGCTTTACAAATTCCTCAGCATTCTTTTCATTCACTCCCCCAGGAAAAAGGGTTACGTTGATATCAGGGTTAATCGTGTGTAAGTGCTTTTGTAATGCTTTGACCTTTAATAATCCTACACTCTCATGAGTTGCAGCACATTGGCGATTAATATTTGATACGTCGAATACATCAGGATCTGCAATGATAAAATTTTCAACTCCCATACGAGCAAGTAACTCAGCTGAAAATCCGCCAATACAACCGCATCCAGCAATTGCAATCGTTGTTTGATTTAATTTGTAAATATCTTCTGTAGACATAATTCCAAGGTTTCTACTAAATTGTTCTTTTACCATTATTTTGATACCTCCATGATTTGTTTTTGATGAATGAATAAGTATTCGTACAGTTTGGGTCTCATTTCTTTAAAAACGGTTTTTCCAGCAGGGATATCTAAAACACAAGGAATGGTCATAGATCCAAGATATACCTTTGGTTCACCAATCATCTTAAAAACGGGTCCAAATATTCTAGTTAAATAGTTATATACACGTTCATCGATGCAACAAATCCAATGGGTGACTCCATAACGCAAACTATACTGAAAGACGGTTTGAATAATCTCCATGCCAACTTCATGTTTTTGTAGCTTTGTAAATGCACTAATCTCCGCATAACAATTCTTATCTAGTCGTTGCAGCTTTATGCGGTCTATATCATAGATGGTGAAATGTTCAAACGTTGGTAAAGACTTTAATTCTTTAAAAATCAACCTCGTGACACCAACAATTTGACTGGATTCTTGTTCCTGTGCAACAAAATAAATTGAATTTGCTTCATAAGGGTCGTTTTCAGTTTCACCTAAAAAGCCTACCTCACTGTAACGCTGTCGATGTAGCTTTATTGCTTTTTTTCTGACATCATCTGATGCAATACCAAACTGATACTTACTTTGCATGTTCATGTTTATCTCTCCTTAAATATAGTAGATTACAACTCTACTATATAAGAATCGACAAGAACTTGTATAAAAATAGAAAAATGTAACATAAAAAGTCAAATAATGGTACAATTTATGTAGAATATGTGAATATTTTAGGGTGGGTCTTCATGGTTGAATACGAACAAAATTTACTAAAACAATATTTACAGAACCATCACTCAAAAGTGAATAAACATTTGATGCAGATCATTGTTATTTACCTTATGTTAAGTTCAATGTGGAATGGTATATTTCTTTTATTTGATCTGCCTTATTCAAGAGCAAACCTTGTTTTTCTATTATTTTGTTTAGGTTTACTTGTATTATTGGGAATAATCGGTCAAAAGCTAAAAATTCCTCCAAGTGTTATGCGCTTTTTAATATTACTATATTGCAATATATTAATTGTCTTTCTTTATTTTGGATCTGGCTATACAGAATCTTGGAGTTTCTTTTTACTAATACCATTACTAGCGGGTATTTATGGAGAGCGTAGGGTATTGGTCATCTATTCATTTGTTGGATTACTATTGATGACGGTGTTAAGCATTTATTACCCCAAAAGTACCTATATTGTTGACAGTATTGATATATCCAATCGAATCCTTATCTATATTATCCTTGCCACATTTAGTTTTTTATTAATTCATACTCTACATCAAATATATTCAAAACAAGTTGAAACCGTCATTCAATCATCGGAGAAAATCATTGAAGAAGTAGCAAAAAGCTTTATTATTTCTGTTGAAGCAAAAGATACATATACTTTTGGTCATAGTGAACGTGTAAGTCAATATGCGGTAGTGCTGGCGATGGAATTACCAGAATACCAAGAAAAAGAGGCTTTACGAAGACTTAAATTAAGTGGTTTATTGCATGATATTGGTAAAATTAATATTCCTGAATCAATTCTTACGAAAAGTGAAAAACTCACAGATGAAGAATTTGATGTAATTAAAACACATACGATAGTTGGCGCAAAAATGATTGAGCGTATGGAGAATCTACAGGAGCTAAAAAATGGGGTGCTTTATCATCATGAAAGATGGGATGGTACAGGATACCCAACTAAAATTAAAGGGAATAACATCCCATTAGATGCAAGAATCTTATCAATTGCAGATGCTTTTGATGCCATGACTTCAAACCGATCATATAGACAAGAGATATCAGTCGAAGAGGCCTTTAACAGGTTAGAAGCAGGAAAGGGTACACAATTTGATCCATATTTGATCGAGTTAATACAGCAGGTCAAACACAAGTATAAGGAAATTCACAACAATTACAATAATGAGATCAAAGAATTTGAAACACTTACCGATTTAATATAAATAGAGAAATACCGCACTCAATAAAGGTTGAGGGCGGTTTTTTTTCATCATTTAGTACTATTCTAAAATAGTGGAAAGAAGACAAGCAAGAACAGGTTGAATACGATATGAGAGAAAATGTTTAGAACGATATTTCTCTTCCAACTATACAAATATCCCCATACACAACCAGCAACAAATGTTGCTAAAACAAAAACAAGACTTCCAGCAAAAATGTTAGCTGTTGCATAAAATAGTGCGGCCATAATTACACCATGATGCTTAGAATGCATGAATTCCATAAACTTCGTTTGTACATATCCTCTCCAGAAGATTTCTTCACCAGCAATGATTATGGAAAAGACGAGTAAATATTGTACAAGCAATTTTGGTTTAATTGAGTTATATAAGGCATATAATTCATCAATAAGCGGAGGATACAAAACACCAGATAATAATTTTCCTACCCAAAAGATGATATATAATAGTAATCCTGAAGCTCCCCCAACAATCAGTATACTTTTTGGTGTATATGAATTATATAGTGTCCCATTTTTGAAACCAATTATTAGAAGAATGATCAGGGAAAATGAAAACCAAGGCCAAAACGGTACCTGTCCTTGAAAGCTAATCAGTAATAAAATATGTGCTATCGCTATATGAAATAGTAACATTTTCATAGGGTTCACCATTATAATCCTTTCACCATTTGTCCTTGTTGGAGAATGATACCATTTATTCTATCCCCTGTCTGTGACAATCTCAAATATTTTGAGTAAAAGATGAAGAAAATTATTATGCGCAAACGATTGCATTTGTAAGCGTTATAAGTTATGATATCAATGAATTAATAATAAATATTTAATTTGCCTATTTAACTATATTTCTAGGGAGTGTAACAAAACATGAAGAAGGTTTGGTGGAAAGAAGCGGTTGCATATCAAGTATATCCAAGAAGCTTCAAAGACAGCAATGGAGATGGAATTGGGGATTTACAAGGTATGATTGAAAAGCTTGATTATATAAAGGAGCTTGGAATAGATGTAATATGGATTTGCCCGATGTATAAATCACCAAATGATGATAATGGATATGATATTTCAGATTATCAAGATATTATGGATGAATTTGGGAGTATGACTGACTTTGATCAGCTTTTAGAAGAAGTTCATAAGCGTGAAATGAAACTTATTATTGATTTAGTGATTAATCACACATCAGATGAGCATCCATGGTTTATTGAATCGCGCAGATCCAAGGATAATCCAAAACGAGATTGGTATATTTGGAGAGACGGTAAAGATGGAAAAGAACCTAACAATTGGGAAAGTATTTTTTCAGGTTCTGCATGGAAGTATGACGAAAAAACCGAGCAGTATTTTATGCATATTTTTTCAACAAGACAACCAGATTTAAATTGGGAAAATCCTGAGGTTCGAAATGCGCTCTACGATATGATTAACTGGTGGCTTGATAAAGGAATAGATGGCTTCCGTGTGGATGCGATTAGTCATATTAAGAAAATACCAGGTCTACCAGATTTACCAAATCCAAAAGGGTTAGATTATGTACCATCCTTTTCAGGCCATATGAATCGAGACGGTATTCAAGAATTTCTAAAAGAATTAAAAGATGAAACATTTGCGAAATACGATATTATGACTGTCGGTGAAGCAAATGGTGTATCGATTGAACAGGCAGATGCCTGGGTCGGTGAAGAAAACGGTAAATTTAATATGATTTTTCAATTCGAGCATTTAGGATTATGGGGCAAGGGTAAGAATGGTGGGGTAGATCTAAATTCACTTCGTCGGACTTTAACTAAATGGCAAAAGGCTTTGGAAAACAGTGGCTGGAATGCTTTATTTCTTGAAAATCATGATCAACCAAGAAGTGTGTCTACTTGGGGGAATGACAAACAATATCATAACGAAAGTGCAAAAAGTTTAGCGACTATGTACTTTTTAATGCAAGGAACACCATTCATCTACCAAGGTCAAGAAATTGGCATGACAAATGTAAAATTTGAAAATATTAATCAATATAATGATGTTGGTATGATTAATTATTATAATATTGAAACAGCGAAGGGTAGATCACATGAAGAAGTAATGCAGGTTATATGGGAACGTGGTAGAGATAATAGTCGGACACCAATGCAATGGGATGATAGTAAAAATGCAGGGTTTTCCTCGGGGAATCCTTGGATGGGTGTAAATCCAAACTATCCTGAGATTAATGTAAAAGATCAATTAAATGACCCGGCCTCAATCTTAAATTACTATAAAAGCTTAATTAATCTTCGTAAAGAGTATGATGTATTGGTTTATGGCAATTATAGAAATGTTGAGGAAAAGCATCCAAAAGTTTATTCATATACAAGAACACTTGATGAGAAGCAAGTTTTAGTTATCTGCAATTTATTTAAGGATACTATTACGTACAAAATTCCTAAAAAAATAAAATTCTCACAAAGTCAGCTATTGTTGGCAAACTATCCTGCAGAAGAGAATCTTGGTCATCTTTTAAAGCTTCGTCCATTTGAAGCAAGGGTATACTATTTAACAAAATGATTTGAAAAGGATTATACGTGCAATCGTTTAGTGTACCATACTCTACCGGCTATTTTAAAACTATAAAAATAGTAAATCGATTGCACCTAAATTCCTCGATAAATCATATTGACATTTATGAATCTAGTAATTAAAATAAGAATATGCCTCAAGAAAACGTTTGCACACTCTTGTAACAGAATGCAAACGATTGCCTTATAAAAATAAAAGGTTTATAAAATGAAACTTTATAATTGAAACTTAAGTTCTAATGGAAGGGTTTCCTTTTTAAAGTTTGATGAAACGTTATACCAATATTTGTGTTAAGGGGTTGATAATCACAATAAAAATATTGAAAACATAATGATAATTTTTGATAAAACGTTTAATCATTTTTGGTTATTTAAATGTCTAATGATGACATTCAGATAAAGAAAATAAAAAAAGGTGGGTAATAAAATGAAAAAAGCTTTAAATCTATTATTCATTGCAATGTTAATCTTTGTATTAGCTGCATGCGGAAAACCTGGAGCTTCAAAAGATGAAACTGTTTCTGAACAGGAAACTACAGAAGAAAACACTACTGCTGAAGATACAAATTCCGAGGTCCCTGCTTTAGAGCCAGAGGAAGGTGCAGAGCTTGTAATGTGGGGTAACGGAGATCAAGAAGCTGAATGGGCACAATATGTTGCTGAACAATTTACTGAAAAATATGGTATCCCTGTAACACATGAAGAAGTGAGTCATACTGACGCACCAGGAAAACTCCAAACAGATGGACCAGCTGGTTTAGGTGGAGACGTGTTTATGGGAGCTCATGACCACGTGGGGAATATGGAAACAGCCGGATTAATTTATGACAATTATTTTGCTGATGAATATAATGATCGTTTTATGGAGGGTGCAATTTCAGGGGTTTCTGCTAATTCAGATGGTGAATATAAAACATTTGGTTTCCCTGTAGCGATTGAAACTGTTGCATTATTTTATAACAAAGATTTATTAGAAGAAATGGGCTTTGAACCTGCTCAAACAATGGACGAGCTATTTGAACAGTCTAAAGCATTTATGGAAAAGAACCCAGGTTCGTACGGTTTTATGTTGGAGCCAGGCAATTTCTATTTAGTACACGCATTTCTTGGCGGATATGGCGGTTATGTTTTCGGTGACAACAACTCAAACCCGGAAGACCTTGGCTTAAACAACGAAGGGGCAGTAAAAGCTGCAGAACTAATGAAACGTCTTCATGCTGAAATCCTGCCACTAAAGAAAGAAGATATTACAGGTGATGTCATTACCTCTTTCTTCAACGAAGGCAAACTTTTATATGCGATGACAGGACCATGGGCTGTAAAAGGTCATAAAGAAGCAGGAGTTAATTTCGGAATTAAAACCATGCCAAAACTTGATAATGGACAGATTCCTACTACGTTTTCAGGTGTTAAATCATTATTTGTTAATGCTTATAGTCAATACCCTAAAGCAGCTACATTATTAGCACAATTTGCTACAAGTGATGAAATGCTATTAAAACGTTATGAAATAACTGGTCAATTACCACCTTCACTTGCATTATTAGATAACGAGACAATTAAGCAAGATGAATATAATTTAGCATTCTTAGATCAAGCTCAATATTCAGTTTCAATGCCTAATATCCCTGCAATGCAAAACGTATGGGGGGCAATGGAAGTAGCCTTTACTTCAATATGGAATGATAAAACTGATCCTCAAGATACACTTGATAAAGGGGTTCAACAAATCAGAGAAGCAATTGATTCACAAACGAAATAAAGTGTAATGTGGTGAGCTAATACCTTATAAGTATTAGCTCACACTTCCCAAGGAGGGGAAAGGTATGAATGCATTAAATAAAACTCAAAATAACAGCCCCGAAAAAGTGCTGAAAACTCCATTAACACCTAACTCATCAAATAAGTCATTTTTTACAAAGCCTAAAATTGCTGCTTTATTGTCCTTTTTATTTATGGGCCTTGGTCAGATCTATAATAAACAAATTTTAAAAGGACTATCTTTTCTGGCATTAGAGCTATATCTTCTTATCTTTTGGACGGTTCCATTTCAGTGGGGAATGTGGGGACTCACAACTCTAGGTGAGACTACCCAGCAAAGAAAAGGATTTGAAATCATTCAAGGTGATCACTCTATCTTTTTATTAATTGAAGGTCTTTTATTTTTAATTTCATTTCTGCTATTTTTATGGTTCTATTATTTAAATATTCGTGATGCATATAAGGTTGCAGCAAAAAGAGAGATGGGAATAAAACCTAATAATGCAAAAGAAATGTTTAAAAATATGTGGGAAAATGGATTTCCTTATATTTTATTAACACCATCTGTTCTTTTCACATCATTCTTAACCATTCTTCCATTGCTATTTGGTATTTTAATTGCATTTACAAATTATTCAGCACCAAATCATATTCCCCCTAAACATTTAGTAGATTGGGTTGGGTTCGATACATTCATACAATTATTCCAAATGAAAACATGGAGTACTACATTTTACGGTGTTTTTACTTGGACTGTTGTCTGGGCTGTGCTAGCTACATTAACAACATTCTTTTTAGGTCTTATTTTTGCCGTATTAATTAATCAAAAGGGAATAAGATTTAAAAAGTTTTGGAGAAGTATGTTTATTTTACCATGGGCGATTCCACAGTTTGTATCAATCTTAATTTTTAGAAATATCTTTAATGGACAGTTTGGTCCGATTAATCGATATTTAATGGAATTAGGGATTATTGACCAAGCCATTCCGTGGTTATCAGATCCTTTGCTGGCAAAGGTCACCCTTGTCGTTGTAAACATGTGGTTTGGATTTCCATTCTGGATGGTATTGATGAGTGGGGTAATGACAAGTATTGATAAGGAATTATATGAAGCTGCAGATGTAGATGGGGCATCCGCATCACAAAAATTCTGGAAAATTACGATGCCATTAATCATGTTCTCTACAGCACCACTAGCGATTATGTCATTTGCAGGTAATTTTAATAACTTTAACATTATTTATCTAATGACCCAGGGTGGCCCAGTAAATACAAACTATTCGTATGCAGGCTCAACAGATATATTAATAAGTTGGATTTATAAGCTGACTCTTGACAACAATCAATTTGCAATGGCTTCGGTTGTTTCGATCTTAATCTTCGTCGTCATCGCAACCTTCTCCATCATTAACTTTAGAAAAACAAGAGCCTTCAAAGAGGAGGATATGATGTCATGATCGGATTATCTTTAAAGCAGAAAATTAACAACACAATCATTTACGCGATTTTAATATTAACAACGATATTTGTCCTTTACCCTGTCGTATGGGTTATCACTGGCTCATTTAATCCAGGAGATTCCTTATTTTCGACAAGATTAATACCAGAGTCCTTGTCATTCAGACATTACATTTATTTATTTCAAGAGACGAATTATTTGTTATGGTATAAGAATACATTGAAAATTGCCTTCTGGAACATGATTTTTTCCACTTTATTAGTTGTAACAGCCGCTTATGCTTTTTCAAGATTTCGCTTTCCTGGTAGAAGGCAAGGATTGATGGCAATGCTTGTATTGCAAATGTTCCCCGGATTTATGGGAATGATTGCAATTTATATTCTTCTATTGCAAATGAATTTATTGGACAATCATTGGGGGTTAATTTTAGTCTATGCTGGTGGATCCATTCCTTTCGGTGCATGGCTTGTAAAAGGATATTTTGATGGTTTGCCAAGAAGCTTGGAAGAAGCAGCTAAAATTGATGGTGCTAGCCATGTAACGATATTCTATAAAATTATGATGCCACTTTCCAAACCAATTCTTGTCTTTATTGCGGTGACCAATTTTATTGGACCTTGGATGGACTTTATTTTCGCAAGACTAGTCTTACGCTCTGGTGAAAAGAAAACATTAGCCATCGGTTTATTTGAAATGGTTACAGGTCGAGGAAATACGGAGTTCACTACGTTCGCTGCAGGGGCAGTCTTAGTCGCAGTACCGATCACAATTTTATTCTTTTTGTTCCAAGACCACTTGGTAGAAGGACTAAAAGCTGGTGCAAATAAAGGGTAAGGATAAATAATTCTGAATTTTGATTTTACAAGGGAGGATGAAGTAACATAATCCTCCTTTTTAAGTGCAAAAAAAAAGAGGTGAAAAAAGTATGAACAAATGGTTAGGAATATTAATTATTGCAATCGTTCTTTTGACAGGCTGCACCAAATCAGAAGTTACACAAATTGAACGATTAAAGTCTGAACCACATGGTGTATACTATGAAATATTTGTTCGGGCATTTGCTGATAGTAATGGAGATGGAATAGGTGATTTGAACGGAATTACAAACAAATTGGATTATTTAGATGAATTGGGAATAGAAGGTATTTGGTTAATGCCAATCAATCCTTCTCCTAGTTATCATGGCTACGATGTGACCGATTATCTAGATGTAAATGAAGAATACGGTACAATTCAAGATATGAAACGGTTGGTGGAAGAGGCGAATAAAAGAGGAATTAAAATTGTCATTGATTTTGTAATCAATCATTCTTCTAAAGAACACCCTTGGTTCCAAAAAGCCTTATCAGGTGATGAAAACTACCGTAATTATTATGTATGGGCAGACGAAGAGACGAATCTAAATCAAACCGGTGATTGGAATCAAAGGGTCTGGCATGGTAGTGGAGAAAACACCTATGAAGGGATTTTTTGGGATGGAATGCCTGATTTGAATTTTGATTCACCTAAGCTACAACAAGAATTGCTTGAAGCAGGAACGTTTTGGTTAGAAGAAGTGGGGGTGCACGGTTTTCGTTTGGATGCTGCAAAATATTTGTATAGTAAGCATCAATATGACGATCATCATGAACGGAATATTGCCTATTGGAAAGAGTTTAGAAGTGAAATGGAAAAAATCAATCCTGATTTCATCATGATAGGAGAAATTTGGGATAATGCTTCAGTAGTTGGACCATATTTGGAAGGCCTGCACTCTGGTTTCAATTTTGATTTATCAGCTAAAATTCTAGCCACTGTCCAACAAGAAAAAGATGCTGGGATTGTCTCAAACTTAAATCGCACGATTGGCTTTTATCAGAAAATCAATCCAGATTATATTGATTCGACCTTCATCACGAATCACGATATGAATAGAGTCATGACAGAGGTTGGAGGCGATCATAACAAAGCCAAAATGGCAGCTTCTCTTCTTTTAACTTTACCTGGAAATCCATTTATATATTACGGAGAAGAAACAGGCTTGGAAGGTGCAAAGCCAGATGAATATATTCGTGAGCCGTTTATTTGGAACTCAGGAGAAAATGGAGAAGTACAAACAACATGGATTGCATCGAGGCATAATCAGAACAAGGAAGAAAAATCATTAGAAACGCAGATCGACGATGAAGACTCGATGTTCTCTCATTATAAAAAACTTATTCAAGCCCGGAGAGGAAATTTAGCATTAATTGAAGGAGCATTAAAATTAACCTCGTATCGAGAACTAGGAATTGTTTCGTTTAAAAGACAAACAAAGGATAGAGAAGTTATTATCTTCCATAATGTATCTAAGGCACCAGTGGTGATTGAGTTTGATGAAAATGATAAAGAGTTTGATCAAGTCTATTTTTCTACTTTTGATCTTACAAAAGTAAAGGGAACCATCGAATTACCGCCATATTCAACATTAATCTTAACAACTAAATAATACAGAAAAACAATGGAACTATAGGATTTTCCTAGTAGTAAGTGATAAAATAAAACTTAGTATTTAATGATAATTAAAGGCTGTTTTCTAAAAGATTGTTGTTTTTAAAACGATTTAGACGAGGAAGGTTGATTGGAACGGAAGGTGTGTGACTCCTGCGGGATCTGCAGGAAGGATGAGACCCCGCAGGCACGAGGAGGCTCATCACCTGCCCCGCGGAAAGCACACACCTGGAGTGCAAATCAACATACC
>JBEQAC010000077.1:0-13688 GCA_041640535.1 Bacillaceae bacterium | reverse complement strand
TTTGTATCTTATCATTCACTTAATCTAGCCTTATATCAGTTATAGTTTTTTTAACAAAATAATGATAGCGGAATAGAAAAATTGGAATGAAGGGTTTTATATCAATCACATATGGAGTAATATGGTAACAAATACAGACTGATAATAAATTAAGGGGATGATTTTTGAATGGAGCAACTAATTGAACAATACAAACTAGGCTACTCTAAGATTCTTAAAGAAATTGAAGGACTTACAGAAGAGGAATTGTTGTTTAAACCATCTGAAAAAAGCTGGAGCATAAGAGAAATTATCATCCATGTTTCAGATGCAGAACTAGTCCATATCCACCGTATGAAAGCTGTTTTATCAGAGGAAAATCCTGTCTTGACTGCCTTTGATCAAGATTTATGGACAACTCGTTTAGATTGCCAACATCTCGATCATCAATTATATTTACAACTGCTCAAATCTATGCGTGAAAGTTTTCTCCCTATTCTTCATCACCTAACTGAACAGGATTATTTACGAATTGGAACACATAATCAAGTTGGGAAACAAACTTTAAAAGAGATTTTTGAACATTCCGTTGAACATATTGATACTCATATTGAACAAATCAGACGAGTGAAAACCTTATTAAATGGGAAATAAGACGCTCCTTTTCTTATTGAACCCCACTTGGAGTGTTGGGTTTAGAAACGAGCCGACACATTCGTTAAGCACCACACCACAGAGGTGTTTCCTATCAAAAATAAGTTCACCTGCCAGAAATGACTTAGTTCACGAGGGGATCGATAATTTGCAAAAACTCTCAAAGTACACCGAAAAAGAAATACTAAACATCCATGGTATTGGACCAGCTTCCTTACCAATTTTGAGAACTTTATTTATTATCACTTTAAAGGAGATAAAATGAAACGGTACATTCTATTGCCAGGAATTGTCTTGATGCTAATTTTTATTTCTGCATGTTCTGATGATGAGTACGACAAGGAATCTTTAACTTTGGAATACCAAACTCAGATTGAAGAGAAGAATATAGAGATTCGTAACTTAGAAGAAGAACTTAGACTTATTAATGATGAATTGGAGCAAGAAAAGAAGTACCGAGAAGAATTACAAATATTTGATCATAAAGCAAGGAACATTATGAGGCATATCGCTAATAACGAATTCGATACATTAAAAAGTGAGTTTGATGTTGATTTTGAAGTTATCGATGGTAAGATAAATTTCGGTGAACTTAATGACTTTTATTTTCCAACAGAAATTGCTGGATTACCTATGTATTTTAATTTTTATAATCCACAGCCTGATTCTACTGAGCTGGGCTATTTTCTATATGGTTATGACGAAAATGGTAGTGAACGAAAGTATGATATCCATTTTCGTTTTGGTAAGTATAATGAGTTTTTGTATGTGGTTACAGAATAGAAGAATAGGAGAATAGGATTATACATTATTTATTTAACGAACGGAGCGCTAATCTTCAATCTGTGTTTTCCCTTATTTCTTATAGAAAATTGAGGTGATAAATTGTCGACTTAAGCACAATGGAAAGAAAAAATCGTATATGAATGTTAAGTTTGATAAATGTGGGGTGGGGATTTTAATTGCATCCAATTACTGTAATAGAAATTACAGTGTCAATTATTTTGGTAATTGTTACTTTTGTAATTGCACTATTATTACCAAAAAACAGTAGAAAATTTTGGTTAATGATTGCGTCTCTATTAACTGTACTTTTGCTTTTATTCTTTACTATTCGTCCTTACTGGGTTGATTATCAAGTATCAAAAAAGATTGAACAACTAAATCAATATCTAGTAGAAAAATATCCTAATCAAGAATGGACTATTAGACAACAAGAAGGTAGGCAATATAACCCTTATCACTTAAAAGTTGAATTTGAAACAGAAAAAGGTTGGACATATACCTATTCAGTGGTAAATGAAAAGAATATTTGCCAAAGTGTTTGGACCCCACCAGAGGGCAAGTTTCCGGACGAAGGAAAGCATTTTGAAAGTGACCACTGTGAATAAACAATATTCGCTCTTCATCAAAAGGGGGCAAATAAAGTTGAAAAAAATGATTAAGTTTTTGTTCTTTTCACTATTAGTCATGTTTTTCTTAAGTGGTTGTAATTCAAATGTTGAAAATACAAATGGCGATATCTTTCAATTTAAAGATACGTTTGTAGGTACTTTGTAAGTAAAGTAATTAGAGTATACAGAGGGAGTGCTTAAAAATATGGAATACATAACACTTAATAATGGGTTAAAAATGCCAATTGTAGGTACAGGTACAAATACTTATGGAAAAGAAAATAACGAGTATAACGGGGCGTTAACAAATGAAATTCCTGAACTCGTATCAGCACTTGAGTTGGGTTACCGTTCAATAGACGCAGCCATCATTTATCAAAACGAAGAACTTGTCGGAAGAGTTTTAGCAGAAAGCACAGTGCCTCGAGAAGAGTTATTCATTACGACAAAAGTTCCAGGCAACGAAGAATATACTTCTTCAAAGGAAGCTACTCGAGCAGCTATCGATAACAGTCTAAAAAACTTCCAAACAGACTATCTCGACCTGCTTCTTATTCACTTCCCTATAGAAAATAAAATACAACTTAAAAACACTTGGGAAGTCTTTGAAGAATATTACGAAGCGGGCAAACTAAAAGCAATCGGCGTTTCAAACTTTGGAAAAAATGATCTAGATGAATTGAAAGAATTCGCTAAAATGAAGCCAGCTGTTAATCAAATACAAATTAACTTAAAAGAACCTAACAAAGATCTCCTTGACGTATTAAAAGACGAGGGTATTACACCTGTTGCATGGGGACCTATGAAAGCTGATGCCCATCAAAAAGAAGTTTTGGATGAAATTGGTAAAGTCTATAAAAAATCTGGTGCACAAGTCTTATTGAAATACCAAATCCAACGTGGTGTGATCGTTATTCCTAAATCTCACAACCGTGATAATCAAGCATCTAATGTAGATCTTTTCGATTTCGTATTATCTGCAGCAGACATAGAAAAAATTGAAAACTTATAATTAGTTAGTCCCTCATCCTAGTGATATGAATAATATCGCTAGGATTTTGATTTTTTCAAAACAATGAGATTGGAGTAGTAACGTTTTTTATTGAACTAAAGGTCAGGAATGTTGAATAACTAATGTTATAGTAGAAGGAAAGAAAAAGATATAAATTTTTATATGGGGAGAACACTTTATGGGGAAAATTAAGGCTTGGGCGAAAAAATTAAAACAACAAATCTTTGTACTTTACTTAGCTTATAAAGATGAAAGAGTACCTTGGTATGCTAAAATATTTACAATTTGTGTTGTAGCTTATGCGTTTAGTCGATTGATTTGATACCTGATTTCATACCGATACTTGGATTTTTAGACGATATTATAATAGTTCCATTAGGTATAATGTTTTCATTGAAGATGTTACCTAATGAAGTAATATCAGAATGTGAAGATAAAGCAAAAGAAATGATGAAAAATGATAAACCGAAAAATTGGGTTGTAGGTTCACTTATAATTTTGTTTTGGAGCATAATTATGTTGTGGGTTATCCTAAAGGTTTATCAGTTATTCAGCTAACGAAGAGCAAGTGCTTAACAATAGCTGTCACATTTTTATAACAAGCAGCTTCGTTGAAGGAATTGGCATTCTTAAACAATAGGATAAAAGAGTTAAAGAAATTGATCGCTGCGTGGCGATCGTTTTTCTTGTGGTCCTACCGGAGGAGGATCGTTCAAAAGAAACTATTTATAGAAACTAACCGTCTATATAATAAAGGGGGGAAATTAAAATGGTATATCAACGACTATTGTATGTTTTGATTACATTATTTTTACTTTTAATGACAGGATGTTCTAATAATGGGGAAATATCAAACGTAACAATTGACAGCATTGATGCAGAAGAAGTCTTATCACTATGGAAAGACGCCGATATTTTTCAATATGACGGCGTTATTTATATGTCAAACATCGATTGGGTTGAAGACTTATCATTAACTAAAAACAAACAAATTGGAGAAATAAAGATAAAGAATGAAACTAATACGGATTTTAAAGATGAAATGTCAAACAAGCTTCCAGTTGGAACAAAAATTTATTCAACTAAGGAAAGAAACGATATATTAATAGTTGAATACGAAGGGGAAATTTTGAAATACCTTGCAATAGTTGAAGGGTAATCATACAGCCGCTGCAAAAGTAATATTTATTTTACAATCTTACGAGATAAAGGGAAGTTTAGTATACCTTTTCAAAACAATGATATAGTGTACCCTTTATCAAGTGATGAGTGCTTTTAGGTTTTTTATGTACTTTTATTCTTAAAAAATAATAAAAGTTGAGTAATAATAGCCAGAATAGGCAACTCCAATAATGGTCCTATAACTAATGTTAAAGCGATTAAAGGTTGGTCTGGAAATGCGGTCATAGCAATTGCTAAAGCGATTGGTGAATTTCTTGCTAAAGTAGTTAAACTTAAACTGGTTCTGTCGGAATTCGGGAACTGCATAAGCTGTCCAATCTTTTGACCAACAAAGAAATTTACAATGAAAAATAAAAGTATAGGGATGGTAATTTGCCACATTAAATCCAAATTATCAAGCATTAGTTGTCCTTGTGAAGCAAACATTGCTACGATGGCAAGGCTTAGAAAACTGATCGGTAACACGCTGAGATTGGATAGAAGATTTTCCCTTAACTGTCGCTTGTTTCTCAAGACCATTTTTGTTAGAAAAGCTAATGCTAATGGCATGAATAAAACAATTAAGATACTTTCCACAAGAAACGAAAGCTCTATAACTCCTGTTGTTCCGCCAAACATAAGAAGATAAATAGGTAGCAAAATTACTTGTAAGATTAAGTTTAAAGGTAGGATTGCCGTTGATAACGCAACATTTCCTTTTGCTATCCCTGTAAAGATTAAGTACCAGTCAGTGCATGGTGTAACCATAAGCATGATAAATCCAATATACAACGATGGATTACCACCTAAAAATACCATTGCTAACAGCCATGCTAGGATAGGAGTCCAGACAAAGTTTATCATGACTGAAGTGTATGTAAACTTGATGTTTTTAAAAGCTTTCTTTATTTCTTCAATAGGAATTTGTAAGAAAGTAATATAAAGCATCGCTACTAATAAAGGAACAATAAGGCTTTCAGCATTATCTCTTATTTGTTCTACTTGTCCTATCCCTATACCGATAATTACTGCAAAGAAAATAATAAGAGTATATAGTTTTTCAAATAAGTTCATTGTGTATCACAACCTACTACCTATCTCTTTTTAATAGAATTCTTAAAGAACAGAGATCGCTACCTCTTATAAAGTAACGATCAGTTTATTTTACTAAGCAAAATATTTCTGTATGGAAAATCCACCAAAAATCTTTTAAGACAAAGATTTTATTTTAAGTTGGGATATCCTTGCTGGCGTAAAGCCTCATACACCAATATAGCAGCTGTATTTGAAAGGTTGAGCGAACGAACTTTATCATTCATTGGTATTTTCAAAAAGTGATCTTTATTTTTTTCTAGTAAATCTTTTGGGAGACCTGTTGTTTCTTTTCCAAACATAAAATAATGGTCCTTTGATAAATCACTGAAATCAAACGATGAATGATCTTTTTCACCAAACGTCTCAATATAGTAAAACTCACCTTGGTTTTTTGAAAAGAAATCATCTAAAGAGTCATAATACGTTATGTTTACAGACTGCCAAAAATCTAAACCTGCACGTTTTAGCATTTTTTCATCGGTTGAGAAGCCAAGTGGTCGGATTAAATGTAAGGATGTATTCGTTGCCGCACAAGTAAGTGCAATATTGCTCGTATTAGCCGGAATTTCTGGTTGATATAATACAACATGTATTGCCAAGAAAGGTCACCTCTATCTTTATTTTACCCTACATATTATAGCATATTGTTATAAGGATTCTCATGTGGTGGTGGAGATGCAACATTAGCTAAGAGGAGTTAAATGCATCTTCTTTTTTGTAGTTTTGATTATAAGGTTGAAAGAGATTTTTAATACTTTAAGTGTTGAGGAGGAAATAAGGTGACCTATGAAATTATAACATTACCAGGCTATCGGGCAGTAGGATTAAAATGGGAGGGAACATTCTCTGAAATTGTTCCGAGTTTAAAAAATGTTATTCGACAAATTGAAGAACGTGCCGCTGAGTTAAAGAATAGGGTTAATCCCAATGTTCAGTTAGGTCTATCTTATCATGTTATAGAAAATGGCTTCGTGCACTACGCAGTATATGAAGTGAATGATGAACAGAAAATTCCTGATGGGATGATTGAAATAAAGGTTCCTGAATGGACATATATAAAGACGACACATAATAAAGGAGAAGATATTCAAAAGACATATACAGATTTACATCAATGGTTATTTGATAGTGAGTATACCGCCTATAGAGAAGCAGAAGTAGATTATTTTGATCCATATATGCCAATAAAACATGAACATTATCCACTTGATCGTGATCCCAATGATCCGCATTTTGATATTTATATTCCGATAGTAAAAAAAATGGCTTCTTATAAATAAACGAGGGCATTGCTTCCAGAAGGAGAAGTGCCCTTTTTTTATAGATAATTCAGAAAGGGATGCTTTAGTGGAAAGCGGGGATTGTTGCCGCATCTCATTTTCTTTTTAAACAAACGAGTTAATCCAATATGAAAGTAGTATAAGAATATTATTAGTAGGCGATACCTACACGTGATTTTATATAATCGCTTGTTTTTATCTGTTTAAATGTAAATTCTGCTGTATCCGATACGGATATTTCAACTCCATCCTCAGGCAAAAAATTTCGCTCTACACGATATTTGCTTATCCTTTCTCCTTCCGGCAAGTAGGTAGGACAGACAATCGTCCATTCGAGAGTGGATTGTTTAAGCATATCGTAAACTTTATGATGTTCTTTCGCTGCACGGGTTGACTTACGCTTTGATTCACTTGATTGATAACGCAGAGAATTTGGCGTGGCTCTACTTTGAAGGATACCTGCAGTTCCTATCGTTATTATTCGTTTTATACCTTCATCTTCCATTGCTTCGATAATAAGTGGCATACTTTCTGATAGAGTGGTGGTGCCATCAGTGTTTAGTGCACTAATAACTAGATCAATCCCATGCATTGCTCGTACGATATCTTCATTATTTAAAACATTCCCTTGAATAATGGTTAAATTTTCATTGTTAATTTCAACCTTCTCTGGAGTACGAACTAATACAGTAACATTATGTCTGTCATGAAGGGCATATGTAACTAGTTGACTTCCAACTCGTCCAGTTGCACCTAAAATTAATATATTCATAGAATGAGCCCCTTTTGCAAATACTAATATTTTACTATAAAAGTTATTTTATTGTCTTTTTTAACTACCAGGTACGATTGTAGCTTAAATTGTTAATAAAAAAACAGAGAGATACTAGTTTTTATTCATTAACACTGGTTTTTCTCTGCTTTTTTTGGGGGTTAAGATCCAGAAAGAGCAGGTTCTTTCCATAAATGGGAAAAAAGATTAACTAATGTTGAATATATTTATTTTGCACATGATGACATCATTCAATTTGAATATAGATTTACAGAAGAGGGAAAACAAAAGGGAATTACTGAAATAGATTTAAAAAATTATGACCCAATTATTAAACGAAATGGTGCCTTTGATCAAAAAGGGAATAGATCCTTTCTTTTTGTGGATTATTAAACTAACTATAAGTTTAGTGAAAGAATTGCATCGTTTACCTCTAATAGTAGGGGCTTAGGTGCAAAAATAATGATAATGTACATGAAAAAAAGGAATTTTGCTAGTAGTATTGAATATTTACTTGGTAACTTATAAATACAATTAATTGTTTTAAGATTAGCGGAGGTGGAAAAATGAAAGCGTTATTTATTGGAGGGACGGGAACGATTAGTTCTGCCATTACGAGGCAGTTAGTAGAAAAGGGATGTGAGCTCTACCTTTTGAATAGGGGGAATCGAAAGGACCGCTTGCCAGAAGGGGTAAACTTACTTCAAGCTGATATTAACGATGAAGACCATGTCTCCAGACTGATTGAAGATTTAGAGTTTGATGTCGTTGCTGATTTCATAGCGTTTGAAACGGCACAACTTGAAAGAGATTATCGCTTATTTAAGGGGAAAACGAAACAATTTATTTTTATTAGCTCTGCTTCTGCATACCAAACTCCTTTGTCCGACTATCGAATTACAGAAGGAACGCCATTATCAAATCCATTTTGGCGATATTCGAGAAATAAGATTGCCTGTGAAGAGTATTTGCTTAAACTCTATAGAGAGGAAGACTTTCCGATTACGATTGTAAGACCAAGTCACACCTATGATGAACGTTCGATTCCACTTGGTGTGCATGGAAGCAAGGGCACATGGCAGGTAGCAAAACGAATGCTGGAGAATAAACCCGTGATCATTCATGGAGATGGTACATCTTTGTGGACGATGACACACAATCGTGATTTTGCTAAAGGCTTTATTGGCTTGATGGGCAATATCCATGCAATCGGTGAGTCTGTTCATATCACTTCAGATGAAAGTCTTACCTGGAATCAAATTTACGAAACAATCGCGGACGCACTCGGAGTTAAACTCAATGCAATCCATGTGTCATCGGAATTTTTGGACGCATGCAGCAAGGAGGATTACAGGGGTGGATTATTAGGGGATAAGGCGAATTCTGTCGTTTTTGATAATTCAAAACTAAAAAGACTTGTCCCCGATTTTGTTGCTACGACCCGATTTGACCAAGGGATTAGGCAAACGATCGAATACATATTAGCTCATCCTGAACTACAAATACCAGATGTGGAATTTGACAATTGGTGTGACAGGGTTGTTGACGTATTGAATTCGGCAATAAAGATGATTAATGAATAGATTCTTTAAAAAGCTGTTTTTTTCAAATTCTATAAAAGTATTTTTAGTAAAAATTGAGTAGTTGATTCTTCTAAAGCTACAGGTTGTGAATGAGATATCAGAAGGGTACTAATCTAGGAAAGATTAGTACCCATTTCTATTTAAGTATAGGAGCATTGAACAGGAGTTTACCATTAGTTGAGCAAAATATTTGTGATACTATAAAATTTCGAGGATGATCTAATTGAATAATATTTCAAGTAAAATGGGTAATAAAAGGAGAAGGTGGTTTTATGAAATCAACAGATAATTTCACAGACAAAGCCGAGGTATATGCAAAATATCGTCCCAGCTACCCCCTTGAATATATTGAATATTTAATTTCTGAAGCTGGTTTATATGAGAATTGTATTATTGCAGATATTGGCTCGGGCACTGGAATATTAAGCAGGCAGCTTCTTGAAAGAGGATTTACTGTAATCGGAGTGGAACCAAATGATGATATGAGAACAGTAGCGGAACAAACTTTAAAGCCTGATTCCCGTTTTATTTCGGTTAAGGCCAAGGCTGAAAATACAACTATAAATGATAATAGTCTAGATTTAGTAACAGTAGCACAGGCATTTCACTGGTTCGACATTGAGCTGTTCAGATTGGAATGTCAACGGATTTTGAAACAGGATGTGAAAGTGGCCCTTGTATGGAATAGCCGGGATAGGACAAGCGATATTAACAAGGAAAGTGCTGATGTTTGCCAAAAGTACTGCCCAAATTTTAAAGGTTTTAGTGGTGGTATAGAGGAAACTCCGATTGCATTTCAGCAATTTTTTAAAGATGGAAAGTATGATTTTAAGTACTTTAGCAATGACTTGCAATTTAATTTAAAAGGATTTTTGGGCAGGTACTTATCCGCTTCCTATTCCCCAAAGAAGAACGACAAGGAGTATAATCCCTTTATTACTGCATTATCTAATTTATTTGAAAAATATAGTAACAATGGGAAAGTAGTTATTCCAAATATGACAAGAAGCTATTTGGGTAAAGTGTAAATGCTAACTATATAGAAGAATGTAATAACTACAATCGAAGTAACTTTCTCTAATGGTTTGTTTCTCTTAATTGATTTCTTTTTAAATATGACAGGTGAAAAGTCTACATTTTCTATCCAGAGTTCTGATGGCACTCTTAATATAATTGGGAAGTTATGGTTGAATCAAAAAGTTATGCTCAAGCAGGGTATCTTTTATTGAATTTAAGTGTATGTGTTTTTTGGGTCTTATTTACGATTTGGGCAACGATTAACGCGTATCATCATAGACGATTAAATGCTGGTTGGGTCATTGCCTTTGCTTTTTTAAATATTGTTGGTTATTTGATTTATGTTTTAATGGGAAAAAGAAAGTAACGGCTTAATAATATAACTGTAAATATATTGTTGTACTAATGGATCAGTTTAGCGCAGAAATGGAGAGTCTAGCCATGGGCATTAGAAATTATCTGATAGAAGGCGTTTCCGGCACCGGCAAAACTTCGGTCTGCAACGAATTGCAGCGGCGAGGCTACCATGCCATTCATGGTGACCGTGAATTGGCTTATCAAGGCGATCCGGAAACTGGTACACCGACGGATAGCGCCACGCACGAGAATCACATTTGGCATGTAGATAAAGTAAAAGCTTTGGTCGCCAACCAGGATGAAGCGATAACATTTTTCTGCGGTGGTTCAAGGAACTTTTCGAAATTCATAGATCTATTTGATGGCGTGTTTGTCCTCGAGGTCGACCTTAACACATTGAACCAGCGGCTTGACGAACGACCGGAAAATGAGTGGGGAAGAAAGAAAACGGAACGGGAACTCATTGCTCGATTGCATCAAACGAGAGAAGACATTCCGAAAAACGGAATTATAATTGACGCCACCGCACCGCTCGAGAACGTCGTTGACGAAATCGTCCGTCAAAGCGAAGAAGATAAACGCCAACGACAGTAACTTACTGTCGCTCACGGCCAGCCCAATACACCGTACACCTGGATACGAATAGTCCCATCAACTGCGCTAAAAGTTGCGATTATTTTACAAGAAAAGCTACTAATCCAAGCAGGTTTGTGGCTTTTCTTGTTGAAGTAAAGATTCAGTTAAACAGTTTGTTCCCTTTTGCATATTACAAAATATCAATTTACTTTAATGGCTTTTTTATTTTTTCGAAAGTGGTTTTTTTAAAATATCAAAACCTCTATGTAAGCATTGTCCCAAATGATATGAAGGAGTAGTGTTCTTTTTTGTGGAAATTATTGTAATAGTTGAGAATAGTCCAACATTACCAACATTGAACCTTATACGAAGAATAAACGTCAAATCCTAGAAAGGGGGCATCTGTATGAGAAATAAGCATTTACTTTTAATTACAGTATTATTTGTTTTATTAACTTCTTTATCACCAAATAAGACAATGGCAACATCTTGGGCTTATCCATTTGTAGTTTGGAACGGATATATTTATGTGATAAGTGATGAATATGTATTAGAAATTGGTAGTGAAATTGGACAAGTTACAAAGTATTCGGATATGGAACAGTATTCTGGTAACTTCTCTAATATTTATAAAAGAGGTACTAAATACTACTCAATTGAAGGTATTAGTACGAACGAAGCAATAGCCGTTGAAGAATCTTATGGTCGATATATAAAGGCATATAGAGAAGGAGAATATGAATTTAGAAGTGTTTATAGTGGATTTTTTAATGGACAACAAGGGATTATTAAGATTTTTATTTTTTCAGTCTTGGGTATTTTAGCTGTTACTCTCATTTATAAAATTCTAAAAAATACTCGTATAGAAAGGTAAGTACAGTTTCTTCTAGGGGTAGCTAGAGTGAAAGATTAAAGCTGTCATTCACTAATACTACTATCATTGTTAATAGGTGTTCCATTGTAAATCTTTCGGATTGATTGACTTATCTTAATTTGGGAGGAGATTTTAAATGAGCGAAAAATTATTGAGGGTCGGAACAACATATATTCCAGTAACGAATGTGGAACTTTCATCTGACTGGTATGTAAGTAAGTTAGATGCAGAATTAAGTTATAAAGATGGAGATAAAGCGATATTAAATCTAGCAAACCAAAGTATTTTTCTTGTTCGATCAAAAGAAAATCAATCTGCTAATTTCATTGATATTTATGGTGAGGAACGTTTTTCTTTAACATTTGAAGTCAATGGTTTAGGTGCTTTAGAGACAATACATAAGGAATTTAAAGGTAGTGGGATTAGAGTTGGAAATATTGAAAACAGAGGTCACTCTGGAAAGAATTTTGTTTTTTATGATTTAGATGGTAATAAATTCGATGTGTGGAGTGAACTTAGTCCAATTTTCAAAGAAAAATATACAATTTCAAAATAATCAAGCACTATATTTATTGGTCAAAGAAGGGGTAACGCTTCTTTCTGTTGAATGTATTTAAATCGAATAAACATTGGTTGGGAAAATTAGAGGGTTTACTTTAAAATGATGTATACTTGATTTTAAAAGATGGGATACAAATTGTGAATGTTGTGAGTACATATGAAGGAATTAGGCTTTATTCAATAATGAGTAAATACAGGGAGGAAACTACTATGACAATGGTAAATAACGGTTTGTCAGTAGAACAACGTGAAGAATTACTAAAATCTTTGAAAGACCGTTTCGAGAAAAACATGAACCGACATAAAGACCTTGAATGGGCTAATGTACAAGCTAGGCTAGAAGCTAATCCTGAAAAACTGTGGTCCATTAATGAAATGGAAGGGACTGGCGGTGAACCTGATGTAGTTGGCCATGATTATAAAACTGGAGAATACATATTTTATGATTGTTCAGCGGAAAGTCCTAAAGGTCGCAGAAGTGTTTGTTACGACCGAGAGGCACTGGAGTCAAGGAAAAAACACAAACCAGAAAATAACGCGATTGATATGGCAACTGCCATGGGTATTGAACTATTAACCGAAGAACAATACCGGGAACTTCAGAAACTTGGAAATTTCGATATGAAAACGTCGAGCTGGGTGCAAACACCTGCTAATATTAGAAAACTTGGTGGGGCCATCTTTTGTGATCGTCGCTATGACACTGTCTTTATGTATCACAATGGAGCAGATTCCTACTATGGTGCAAGGGGGTTCCGTGGCTCTCTTAGGGTCTAAGTAATTTAATTTATCTAAGCTGGAAGAAGGTATCAAAAAATATTCTATGTTCGACAGGATTAGTTAGTTTCGAGATGTAGAATAAGAAGGGATAAGGAGGGACCATCAGTGACTTTGATGGTCTATTTTTTTTAATGGAGTAGTTGTCTTAACTTTTCAACATGCTTTCGATTTGTGTTAATAACTTCTTCAACGATTTGTTTGCTTGTTGCATCTAAATCTCCTCTAACAAGTTCCTCTGAATAATGTACACCATAGTTATCTATTCCTTCTATCGCATCCTCAATGATTTTCTCAGTATCATGAGGCAGCATTACTTTGTGCATGAAGCTGTGAATCGAACCAGATATCCCTTCGACATCGGCTGGTATTCCTCCTAGGTTTTGAATTCGTTCAGCTATTTTGGCTGCATTCTGTTTTAAATCCTGTTGCATAGATTGGAAGTTCTGTTTCAATTCATGATGATCTAGCTCTTGAAGATAGTGCTCAAATGCACGTATTCCCATCTGACAACTCCCACAGCTAAAGCAGTGGGGTTCTAGGGTACGGTGGATACATAGTATCTAGCACACTTCTCAATGGTACCCTTATCTTTC
>JBEQAC010000076.1:0-13779 GCA_041640535.1 Bacillaceae bacterium | reverse complement strand
TAGAAATATCGATTGTATGGTTGCATCGTTCTCCCCCCTCTATACTCTTAACAATATATGTCTTGAAATGAATTGGGTACCTTGTATTCACAGATTCGAAAGTTATGTGAGCATAAAACAAAGTATTGATACATGATTTAATGTATAATAAAGGAAATTACACTAGTTGAAAATTAATCTGTGAGGGCCAAGTGACTTTTCTTACATTATATCGAATATCGTTATGATTTCTACGAAAAGAGAGTAGGGGTAAAAGTGGAGCTTGATGCAATAGCAGCGGTAATTGAGCAATATGGTTATTTTGGCCTTTTTGTTTGGCTCTGGATTGGTGTAATAGGGATACCAGTTCCAAACGAATTAATCGTCATGTCTGTTGGTTACGCAGGAGCGATCAATTTATTAAATCCTGTGTATCTTTTTCTGTTTACATATTTAGGTTTAGTAGCTGCAAGTACAACTTGTTTTATCGTTGGAAAACTCTCAGGAAAAGCGATTTTACGCTTTCTAAAGAAAAGAAAAAAAACAAAGAAGTATGTCCATCGTTCCCTTAGTATGATTAAAAAATATCATAATTTTGCACTAATCATCGGTTATTTTTTACCTGGAATACGAAATATTATCCCATTACTGTTTGGACTAAGTGGTTTAACCTTTTTCAAGTTTGCATTTATTTCATATAGTACGGTGTTAGTTTGGACAACAATTTATTTTTTACTGGGCCTATTCCTTGACAGGATCAATATAGTAGAAAAAATAAATGGGTTACTTCTATTGACTATTTTTATTGCTGCCTCTTCTTTGCTGGCTGTCATCCTTCATACTAAAAGAAGAATGAAACTAGGGAGGCAAACATATTTCCGTCAAAATTAGTACAAAATCTTGGAGGAAGATAGTATGGATAAACAGATTGATATGAAACATACTCTGCTGAGCGCATTAGGGATTGAAATTTTAGAGCTATCAGAAGATCGGGCGGTCGCTACGATGCCTGTTGATGAAAGGACACATCAACCATTTGGGGTTTTACATGGTGGTGCTTCTGTGGCACTAGCTGAAACAATCGCAAGTTTTGGAACCTATCATCTCATAGATCAAACCAACGAATATTGTGTAGGATTAGAAATCAATGCCAATCATATTAAATCAAAAAGAGACGGGATCGTAACAGCTGTTGCAACCCCCCTGCATAAAGGTAGGAAAACAATGGTATGGGACATTAAAATCATGGATGAACAGGAACAACTGATTTGTGTTTCAAGATGTACAATGGCAATATTACCATTAAAGAGGTAGAATACAAAAGAACCTAGGTACTTTCCTAGGTTCCAGAATAAAGCTGATTTAGGATTAATGTAATGGCACCAATTGCTGTACCATATTCATCAAAATCGGATAAAACAATTTCTGTTTTTTTAGCTGATGGAGTTAATGCGCGTGTTTCTATTGTTTCTCTTACACTATTAAGAATAAAGTCTCCTGCTCTAGAAACCCCTCCAGCTAAAATGACATGCTTTGGATTCATAATATGAATTAAATTCGTTAAACCAATCCCTAAATATCGCCCAGTTTGATTTAGAACCTCAATGGATAGTTGGTCCCCACTTTTAGCTGCTTCAAACACAAGCTTCCCATTAATTTGATTAAGATCATCTTTCACCCATTGTTTAATTAAGCTTTCTTTCCCCATTGATATTTCTCTTTTGATTCGCTCTGTTAATGCAGGACCAGCGGCAACCGTTTCAAGGCAGCCATAATTACCACAGCTACATCTAATTCCAGCAAGATCAATGGTCATATGGCCAATCTCACCAGCGATAAAATTCTCTCCATAAAATAGCTTTCCATTAATCATGATACCCGCACCAATTCCTCGTCCCACATTCACTGTGATGAAATTCTCGGAATGACTTCCTTTACCAAACCAGGCTTCTCCTAATGCCATGACACGAGCATCATTCTCAACAAAAACGGGAAGTTTAAACTCGGTTTCTAATGCTTCTTTAATCGGTATCTGACGCAAGTTTAAACTAGGGGCATATAAAGACTCTCCTCGGAGAACATCCACTACTCCATGCATACCTACGCCTATTCCGATAAATTTCTCTATCTCCTGTTCATGTGCCTGTATTAATGTATATATTTGCTGAGTGACAAAATCCAATAAAGTTTGGTTTGAAATTGGGATGGGTATGCTTTTTTGAGCTGATTGTAATATAGTCCCATTAAGATTCGCTGTAATAATTCGTAAATATTTTGGGCCAATATCTATGCCGATCATATAATAGGCGTTTGAATTAATTTTTAGAAGAGTTGGCTTTCTTCCACCACTTGATTCCCCTTGATTCGTTTCAACGACGATTCCATTCTCAAGTAATTCCTTTACAATATTACTCACGGTTGGTGGAGTTAAGGTAGTTTGCTTGGCAATTTCTGCACGAGAAATGGGGGCATGAAGTCGAATTTTATTTAAAATAATCGATCGATTTAGTGATTTAATTAACTGGAAGCTACCAATTGTTCCTTCTTGCATTGTAAAACCTCCACTTTATCATTCAAGTAGACTTATTATAACACAACTTAGTAAAATAATTTAATTAAATAAACCGATTTAAAACATGTTATTGAATGTAGAAGGGAAAAATACTATAATAAAACTAGAAACTTAATAAAATTATTTAATAAAGATTTTTTAAAATAAACAATGAGGTGAGACGAAAATGCTACAGCAGCTTAAACAAGATTTTATTTCTTTATTTGGAGAAACGGAGGACAAAATAAGAGCCTTCTTTGCACCAGGTAGAGTCAATCTAATTGGAGAACATACGGATTATAATGGTGGGCATGTTTTTCCATGTGCCTTAAGTGTTGGGACGTATGCGATTGCTAGAAGAAGAAATGATTCATTCATTAACATGTACTCCAATAATTTTATAGACATTGGCAAGATTCAATTCTCTGTAGAGGAACTGAAAAATGTAGAAGAGCATGACTGGGCTAATTACCCCAAAGGTGTATTAAAGGTATTTAAAGATGCAGGGCATTCCATTAATCAAGGATTTGATTGTTTATTTTATGGAAATATCCCTAATGGGGCTGGACTTTCCTCTTCAGCATCGATTGAATTAGCTACATCAGTGATGTTAAATGAGCTTTTTAACCTAAATATTCCTATGGTCGAGATGGTGAAATACAGCCAAAAAGCAGAGAATGAATTTATCGGTGTAAGCTGTGGAATTATGGATCAATTTGCGATTGGTATGGGTAAAAAAGACAGTGCCGTATTGTTAGATTGTGACACATTAAAATATGAATATAGTCCTGTTGAGCTTGAAGGTGCCTCATTAGTCATTGCAAATACAAATAAACGAAGAGGGTTGGCAGATTCAAAATACAATGAACGACGATCAGAATGTGAGCGTGCTTTAGCAGACTTACAAAAAAATCTTCAAATATCATCACTTGGTGATTTAACCATCGATGAGTTTGAAAAGAATAAACATCTCATTGAAAACGAAATAGATCGGAAGCGTGCCGCACATGCTGTCTATGAAAACGAGAGAACAAAGCTAGCCGTACAAAAGCTAAAGCAAGGTGATATAATAGGGTTTGGTCAATTAATGAATCAATCACATATTTCACTTCGTGACTTATATGAAGTGACAGGATTTGAGCTTGACACACTTGTTCAACTTGCATGGGATTCAGAAGGTGTTATTGGTTCACGTATGACAGGAGCAGGTTTTGGAGGTTGTACAGTGAGCATCATAAAAAATGATTATATCCAATCTTTTATTGATTCTGTAGGGCCTCAATATGCAGAAAAAACAGGTTTAAATCCTGAATTTTATGTTGTTAATATTGGGAATGGTGCATCAGAATTATCCTTTGAATAATAGGAGGGAATTGTAAATGGCAGTATTAGTATGTGGTGGTGCAGGTTATATTGGTAGCCATGCTGTAGCGGATTTACTAAAAATGGGAGAAGAGGTTATCGTTGTTGATAATCTTCAAACGGGGCATAAAGACGCTGTATTAAAGGATGCGAAACTATTCGTTGGCGATTTAAGGGATGAAGAATTTCTAGACGACGTATTCTCGAAAAATGAAATTGATGCGGTTATTCACTTTGCAGCGGATTCGCTTGTCGGGGAGAGTGTAGTAAACCCTTTAAAATATTATGATAACAATGTGAATGGTGCTTTATCCTTGCTGAAAATGATGGTAAAGCATGAAGTTAAAAAAATTGTCTTTTCATCCACTGCGGCAACTTATGGTGAACCAAATTCGGTACCGATTGTTGAAACAGATCCAACTATTCCAACAAACCCATATGGGGAAACAAAGCTAGCGATCGAGAAGATGCTAAAATGGGCAGAACAGGCTTATGGTATCAAATATACAGTGCTTAGATATTTCAATGTCGCTGGAGCACATACAACTGAAGATATTGGAGAAGATCATCAACCAGAATCACACTTAATTCCAATCATCCTTCAAGTTGCATTAGGAGTAAGAGATGAGATTAAAATCTTTGGTGATGACTATAACACACCAGATGGAACATGTATCAGAGACTATATCCATGTAAGCGACCTCGTTGCAGCTCATATTTTAGCCATTGAAAAGCTAAGAGCGGGTGGAAATAGTGATGTATATAACTTAGGAAATGGGAATGGATTCTCGGTAAAAGAAGTGATTGAGATGGCAAGAAAAGTGACCGGGAAGGAAATTCGTGCGACATTGGCTCCAAGACGTGGTGGAGATCCCGCTATGCTAGTGGCATCTTCAGAAAAAGCGATAAAAGAATTGGGATGGAAACCAAAGCATGAAGCGTTAGAGGAAATGATTGAGACTGCATGGAAATGGCATCAAAATCATCCTGAGGGTTATAAAGACCGTTAAAACTATTCACCAAAAGGAGTGCACAAGTCATGACTATATATTCAGATATTGAACGACTCATCTCGTTTGGTGTGAATAATCATTTATTAGAAGAAGATGATGTAATCTACACAAGAAATAGTCTTTTGGAAATACTTGAACTAGATGAATGGGAAGAAGTTAACGTTCCAAATGAGGAGCTTAATTCTCCTGCTGTTATTCTTGAAAGTATTTTGGATTGGGCTGCAGATCAAGGGAAGCTTACGGCTAATACGGTTACTTATCGTGACCTTTTGGATACAAAAATAATGTCACGGTTGTTACCTAGACCATCTGAAGTGAGAAAGAAATTTAGAACTCTATATGAAACGAAGGGTCCAGAACATGCAACAAAGTTTCTATACCAATTTTCTGAGTATAGTCATTATATCCGAACGGACCGGATTAATAAAAATGAACACTGGTACGCGCCTACTGAATATGGTGATCTTGAAATTACCATTAATTTATCAAAGCCAGAAAAAGATCCAACCGCCATTGCAAACGCGAAGTTGATCAAAAGTTCATCTTATCCTGATTGTTTATTATGTAAAGAAAATGAAGGGTATGCCGGAAGAGTCAATCATCCAGCTCGCCAAAACCTACGAATCATTCCATTTACATTAGGAGTAGAAACGTGGTTTCTACAATTTTCACCATATGTTTATTATAATGAGCATGCGATTGTTTTCCTGGATGAACATAAACCGATGAAAATATCAAAACGAACTTTTGAAAAGCTTCTAGAATTTGTAGAGCAGGTTCCACATTATTTTCTTGGTTCAAATGCAGATTTGCCGATCGTAGGTGGCTCGATTCTTAGTCATGATCATTATCAAGGCGGTAATCATGATTTCCCTATGGCAAAGGCAGAGATAGAAAAAACTTTCTCATTTAAGCAATATCCTAATGTGTCAGCAGGGATTGTCAAGTGGCCAATGTCTGTGATTAGGATTCAAAGTGAAAATCGTCTTGAGTTGATCGAATTAGCTAACATCATCTTATCAAACTGGATCGAATATAGCGATGAATCGGTTGGAATTCACGCCTATACCAATGATGTACGTCATAATACCATCACACCGATTGCAAGAAAGAGAGGTTCATACTTTGAGTTAGACCTTGTCCTTCGAAACAATCGAACAAGTGATGAACATCCCCTTGGGATTTATCATCCACATGCTGAAGTTCATCATATTAAAAAAGAAAACATTGGTTTAATCGAAGTGATGGGGCTAGCCGTTCTTCCTGGGAGACTGCAAGAAGAGCTTAAGCTTCTCGGTGAAGCGATGGTTCATAATAATTTCAAAGAAGAAATTATTAAAAATGAAATTATTGCTAAGCACTTAGAATGGGCTGTTGAAATAAAAGAAAGATATGAAGAGCTTAATCCAAACAATGTTGATGAAATATTAAAAAAAGAAGTGGGGATCGTGTTCGGAACGATTCTTGAGCATTGTGGAGTATTTAAGCGTGATGACGAAGGTGGTCAAGCTTTCGTCCGATTCTTGGAATCAATATAAATAGAAAAGGTCAGTTCCTGTTGGAACTGACCTTTTGTTAACTCATTACTTTTGTTTTCTGAGCTTTTTTCTTTTTTAAGTCATCTCGTACGCTCTTTTCCCAAAGAGGGACACCTGAATTATAAGCCGCACGACCGATTAAATGGCCAGCTACAGGTGCGGTCATAAAGACAAAGATAATTCCGAGTAAAAGTCTTGCGTTCATATAACCTTCTTCAACCCAGAAGAAGAGAAAGGTACATGATAGGATTAAAAGAATACCGAGTGTTGCTCCCTTTGAAGCTGCGTGGTTGCGCGTATAGGTATCTGGTAAACGAATTACGCCAAATGCAGCAATCAAACTAACAAGTGCTCCTACTACTATAAATATCGCAAATATTAACTCAAGATTTTCTTTCACGTTCCACAATTACTCCCTTCTCTAGAAACTTTGAAAAGGCAACCGTACCGATAAAAGCAAGAATCCCGAGCAAGAGGATCACCTCTAAAAACGCTTGTGTACGCAATACAATGGAAATAATCGCTGTGATACCGATAAGATTAATTCCAATTGCATCTAGTGCGATAACACGATCAGGGGTAGTAGGTCCCTTAATGACACGATAGACAAAACCTAGAGTTGAAACCGATAGAATCACTAATGCTGTGTTTAAAAAGAAATCAATCATGATCGGCTCACCTCCATAATGGCTTTTTCAAACGTATTTTTAATACTATCAATGGATTCTTTGACATCTTGTATATCCATTGCATGGACATATAACAATTTACGGTCATCAGATATATCAACAACTAACGTACCAGGTGTTAGTGTAATTAAGTTGGATAATATGGCAATCTCCCAGTCAGTTTTGAGCTCCGTTGGTAAAGCGAAAATACCTGGTTTAATATCTAGCTTAGGTCTTAAAATAATCTTGAAAATTTGTATATTCGATAAGATTAGCTCTCTTATAAAAATAAGAAGGAGCTTAAATGCAGCAATGACATTTAATAAGTAAAACCGCCTTGGGAAAAAACGCCTCAATGTAAAGAGCATTAGTAATCCAATTAAATACCCTCCGAAAAAGGAGGAAACTGTATAGGAATTCCCTAAAAACATCCAAGTAAAGGCGATAAAAATGTTAAGTAAAAGTTGAAAAGCCATTTTATCTACTCCTTTAAAACTGCTTCGATATAGAGTGAAGGATCCATCAAGCTTTCAGCGGCTTGATAAAAATATGGAAGGAACCATTCAGCACCTATGCCGAGCGCAATTGATAGTGAAAGAAGGAGAGCAGTTGGTAGTAATAATCCTTTTGTAGTCCCTTTTTCCTCTTTTAGACTAAGTTTTGTTTCTCCCCAAAATCCATTCATGAAAATTTTCATGACAGAATATAACACGAGCAAGCTTGAAAGAAGGACAACAAACGCAAGAACATAATGTTCACCCTCAAGTCCCCCTTGTACAATTAGAAGCTTACCTACAAAACCACTTAAAGGTGGTATCCCAGCGATGGTGATAACCGCAAGAAAGAACATCCATCCTAGAGCTGGGTGATATTTAATTAACCCACCCATTTTCTTTAGATTATAAGTTCCTGTTAAAACGGCCATGGCTCCTACTATGAAAAATAATGCGCCTTTGACAATCATATCGTGAACGACATAAAAAATTGAACCAGTTAAAGCGGTTGTAGACATGGTAGCCACACCAAAGAGGATAACCCCCACAGCTGTCATGATGTTATAAATAATAATTTTTTTAACATCCCAATAGGCAACAGCACCAATGACCCCAACGACAATAGTAAGTCCAGCAAGAATCGAGATTAAGAAGTGAGTAAACCCAGTATCATGATAGAAAATAAGAGTAAACACTCTAATGATGGAATAGACTCCAACCTTTGTTAATAGTGCCCCAAACAACGCAGTGACAGGTGTTGGTGGTGCCTGATAAGATCCAGGTAACCAGAAGAATAATGGGAAAATAGCACCCTTTAAACCAAACACGATTAAGAACATAACAGCTACTACAGTTAGCATCCCTGTCTGACCAGATTCACTAATCTTTTGTGAAAGATCTGCCATGTTTAAGGTTCCGACAACGGCAAACAATAATGCAACTGCTACGACAAAAAGTGCTGATGAAATAATATTAACAAGGATATACTTAATCGATTCTCTTTTTTGAATTTTTGTACCACCTAGAACAATTAACACATACGAAGCGATTAACATCACCTCAAAAAATACAAACAGGTTAAAAATATCTCCAGTTAGAAAAGCGCCTAATACCCCAACCATTAAAAACTGTACCATCGAGTAGAAATAGTATTGCTCGCGTTCCTTCCCAATGGTACGAAAAGCGTAAAGAATACAAGTAAAACTGACGATACTCGCTGTTAATACTAGAAGAGAAGCTAACATATCCGCAACTAGTACGATTCCGTAAGGAGCTTTCCAACTTCCGAGTTGAAGTGTTTGTATTCCACTTTCAAAAACGGTTTGAACCAAAATTCCTGAAACCACAATCGTTAACAATCCCGAAACCGTACTGATCCACCTTTGAGCTGAAATATTCTTATTGAAAAAGATAAGAAAAATTCCTGTTAATAGAGGAACCAGAACCGGTAGTATGACTAAGTTATTCATGACTATCATTTCCCCTCAATTTATCCAAGTTATCCGTACCAAGCTCTTGATATGAACGATATGCTAGTACCAAGAAAAAGGAGGTAACACCAAAGCTAATAACAATGGCAGTTAAAATTAATGCCTGTGGCAGGGGGTCACTATACGGTCCTGCTTCACCTAAAAGCGGTGCAGCTCCTCTTTTTAAACCAGCCATTGTAAGTAATAGTAAATGTGCACCATGACTTAGCAATGCTGTTCCAATTATTATTCTTAATAAGCTCTTAGATAAAATTAAATACGTAGCTGCGGTAAATAAAATACCAATAACAAAGGACATTAAAATCTCCATTATTCATCCTCCCCAATCGTTTGAATAATGGTCATCGTCACTCCAATAACCACAAGATATACACCGATATCAAAAATGACCGCTGTTGCTAAAGCCGTTTCTCCAAGTATCGGTAAATCAAAATAACCAAATGTATGTGTTAAAAAAGGAACATTAAAGAAAAACGCTCCAACTCCTGTTAAGACAGCGATGAATAAACCGAGAGCGGCCACCATTTTAAAGTCAAATGGAAAAAGTCGATTCACCGTTTTTGCATCAAAGGCCAGCAGCAAAAGTACTAATGCTGCTGCCGTCATTAACCCACCGATAAATCCTCCACCTGGAGTATAGTGGCCTGCAAAAAAGAGATGAAGAGAGAAGGCGAGAATAATATAAATAACAAATTTAGTTACAGTTTGTAAGATTAAATCATTGGTCTTCAACCTTCTCTCCCCCTTGTTAAGCGTAATTTAATCATAGCGAAAATCCCTAATGCAGCAATGGTTAGTACTGCAATTTCGAACAAGGTGTCAAGCCCTCGGAAATCGACAAGAATAACGTTAACCATATTTTTTCCGCCTGCTTCTTTATAGCTTGCTTCCACAAAATAACTAGAAATCGAATCATACAGCTTGGAACCATTTGCAGAAAGCGCGAGTAATGTCATGATGGCGCCAATCCCAATGGAGATGATCAAGTTCGGAAGCTTAAATGCAAGTGGCTTCGGTTTAATTTCTAGCTTTGGAAGGTGATAGAAGCACAGTAAAAATAGAGCAACTGAAACTGTTTCGACAATTAATTGTGTTAAGGCAAGGTCAGGAGCTCTAAATACAACAAAGAAAAGTGATATTGTATAGCCGACTGCACCAAGAGCAATGATTGCTGTTAGTCTCGATTTTGAGAAAACAATCGTAATTGTTGCTGCTATTAAGACAACTGCTAAAATGACCTCATAAACTCCAATAGGTGCTGAGTTTGATAATGTAAACCTAAATGCATCTTTCATCACTAACGTACTGCCTAAAACAATGATCATAAATGCAAAAATCATCACTAAATAGTCCCTGATAAACCCTGTCATATAAAATTTATTTATTTTGTACGATGAACGCTCAAGTGCAACGAGTCCCCCATCGTAAAGGTTGTTCAGCGTAAGACGTTTTGGGAACAAATCATATACTTTCGACCATTTCAAAAGAGTAATAAACAGGATTGTTCCTAAAGCAACAACGCCCATTGTCATAAATAACTCGATATTCCAACCATGCCAGTAATAAATATGAACATGGAAATTCCCATTTTCTCCAAGTAAGCTTGGTTGTATCGAAGCCATTGCAGGTTCGATAATAGACTGAGATAAAATATTTGCAAATGGTCCGAAAATAATCACGAGTGAAGCTAAGATGATCGGTGGAATTAACATTCCTATCGGTGCTTCATGTGGAGTCACATCCAACTTTTCAGGTTGATATTTACCCATAAAGGTTTTAAATACAAGGATCATGCTGTATATGAATGTGAAAATACTTGCGACCCAACCAATAATAGGGAAAAGGACGCCCCATGTTTGCATATTAAAAATGTCAAGGCTCGCTGCATTTACAAGTCCTGTAAAGAACATTTCTTTACTTAGGAATCCGTTAAATGGAGGTAACCCTGCCATTGCAAAAGACCCAATGACCGCAAGTGTAAAGGTGATTGGCATGACTGTCATCAAGCCACCTAATTTACGTATATCACGTGTTCCGGTTTCATGATCAACAATCCCCACTACCATGAACAAACTTCCTTTAAAGGTAGCATGGTTAATTAAGTGGAATACAGCAGCAACTGTTGCAATCATATAGATATTTTTATCAAGATAATCATAATAAAGTGCGGCAGAACCTAGTCCTAATAACGACATAATCATTCCTAGTTGGCTTACGGTGGAAAAAGCAAGAATGGATTTTAAGTCGGTTTGCTTAACAGCTGTAAATGAACCCCAGAATAGAGTAACAATTCCAACGGTGGAAACAATCCATAACCATTCACCGGAACCAGCAAATATAGGACTCATTCTTGCCACTAGGTATATACCTGCTTTTACCATTGTTGCTGAATGTAAGTAAGCACTAACAGGTGTTGGTGCTTCCATTGCATCTGGTAACCAAATGTGAAATGGGAATTGAGCGGATTTTGTAAAAGCACCTAATAGGATCAATAGCATTGCAGGAATAAACAATGCATGTTCTGGTAGGGTATTAACCTGGGCAATCATATCACGAACACTAAAAGTATCTGTCATAATCGAAAGCAGGATAAACCCAGCCAACATCGCTAAGCCACCTAGTACGGTAATAAGCATTGATTTTTGAGCACCATACCGTGACTTTTCTCGATGATACCAATATCCGATTAGTAAAAATGAGGATAAGCTTGTAAGCTCCCAAAAGGTGTAGAGAACCAAGACATTATCAGAAAGAACAACCCCTAACATTGCCCCCATGAACATTAATAAATAAACATAAAAATTATGAATGGCCTCTTTCTCTTTTGATAAGTAATAGATGGAATATAAAACCACTAGAGAACCGATTCCAGTGATTAAGAGTGCGAATAACAACCCTAATCCATCTACATAGGCAGTGAAATGAATCCCGAGGGATGGAATCCAAGGGACTGAATCAATTACATTTCGACCATTCATTGTTTCAGTAATGAATTGGAAAAAATAAACGAACAAAAGAATTGGAAGGATCAATACGAACCAACCAGTATGTATTTGTCGTAAATACTTATGAAAAAAAGGTACAAATAAAGCCATTATAAATGGAGATAAAATGGCCCAGTGTAACAATGACAAAAGTATAACCCCCTTATTTCTATATAGATATTTTTTTAGCTTTCACATTCATTTGAACTTATTCATTTTTTTTGCATGCTTTTAGCATGATGTAAATAAACGTGCCACAGGATGAAAGAAGGGCTGTAGCAAAATTTATTATATACCATAGGAAAATTTCTTGCATGTATCCACCCTTGTATTATCTACCAAAAAAAAAGAAGTTATTAAATATGTAGAAATGCGTATAAATCTCCAAAAAAAAATTTTTTTATGTATATTTTTTTGATTTTATAAAAAAACTAATTAACGAGAGAGGTGGTTTATATGTATAAGAAAGCCCTGGTAGCTTTATCCATCTTTATCGTTTTGTTTGTAGGTGCTTGGTTCATAAATGAGCAGACGAAAAGAGAATATTATATGAATAATGGCGATGATACTCAGACCTTCCAAATCCAGCAAGGGCAAGAAACGGAAATCGGAGACAGAAGAGAAGGACTAAGAATATTTCCTGCATTTATGTCTAGGGAATATATTAGAGTTGATCGGTAATAGAGAAAAGCTACAATAAGAAGAAATAATAAAAAGGAACACATTTCCATATGTGTTCCTTTTTATTATTTCTTCTATCCATTAGACTTATCAAAAAAATCGGGATATTTTTTCATATATTCTGAAAAAAACACGAATAAGGACCATTCTCGTGTTATAATTAAACATACAAATATATGTGCGCTTCAAAGGTAGATCCTGTGTTTTTAGGGGATGTGTTTCTAGTAAGGAGGTAGAGGGATGGTTGATACAACTCAATATCTTTTCATTGATTTTGAATTTTCAATGCCGGAAAATAGAGCGACACCTAAAGGGTTTTTTCAAGAAATAATCGAGGTGGGGCTTGTATCTGTTGTAAACCAGTCAAAAATCGAGACTTTTTCTTCATTCGTTAAACCAACATATTTTCCAACTTTAACTGATCGTTGCAAATCCTTTTTAAATATTTCACAAGTTCAAGTTGATCAAGGGATCTCTTTTAAAGAATTAATTAACTATCTAACAAAGATAGAAAACTCAAAAGAAAGTACCATTGTCACTTGGGGAAATATGGATATGAAGGTATTGAGAGCTAACTGCTCCAAGCAACAACTTCCATTTCCTTTTAGTGGAAAGCAAATAGACCTTTCAATGGAATATAAGCGATTTTTTGGCGATCAAAATCAAACAGGACTCTGGAAAGCGGTACAGGAGTATGGAAAAGAAGGAACAGGAAAGCATCACTGTGCTTTAGATGATGCTCTTACGACCTATAATATTTTCAAGCTAGTCGAACAGGATAAGCGATATTTAGCAAAACCCGAACCAACCACCATAGGTGATCGAGTCGATTTTTCAAAAGTACTTAATAAATTTGCATTATAATCAACCAAATCCCATTGAAGATGAGATTTGGTTTTTTGTGTGCGCCCGGCATGGGCTATAACTTGGTGGTGAAAGTCCACTACAGGCTTGGCAGTAGGAACTGTTAGCCAATGGCAAGGGTGTCCCCCGTGAGGTGGAATCTGAAGGAAGCCGGA
>JBEQAC010000075.1:0-13979 GCA_041640535.1 Bacillaceae bacterium | reverse complement strand
AAAAGGGTAGAGGAGACTCTTACTGAACCGATACCGTAGGTAAGGTGAAGTTAGAGTCTCCCTATTCCCGCAGTCCGTCATTCCGCAAGCAGCCATTCCGCTACCGCAGAATGCCTTTTCAATTCGATTTTGCGATGATAGCTCGGAGAATCAAAGATTGATGAGCCATTCCGATGCTATATGATAAGCAAATGATGGCAGGATATAACTGGAGAGCAATATTTTTTTAGACTTCGAGGCGATAACCGATGAAAACGATTGGTACGCAGAAATGGAGAAAAAATTCCTAACAGCATGAAAAAATGGAGAAAAAAAGAACGGGAAATCGGGAGACAAAGGAATATCAACTCCCCTTGCTCCTGACCGTTAAAAAAGTGAGTAAAATCATAATGACGGTTAAAGTAAAAACAACAAAACTTTGAAATGGATATCCGATAATGATGGAACCGAAAGTCTGCAATCCATTTTCATAAAGATAAGCACCGATGACACTTCCAATAACTCCTAACATAAACATTTGTAAAATAGATTTCATAAATATGTTCCTCCTCAAAATTTTTGATAAATGTCTTTTTAAAATAAAACCGAGATAACCTTTTTTCTCTATAAAAATATTTTTTAGCTAATCATCCTTTTATTTCTTCTCATATACATAGCTTCAAAAAAGAAGAGAAAATATGCTATATCCCTTGATGCTCCTAATACAACCTTTACAGCTTCAAAAATAAAGTCTTGTATTTTTTTATCGTAAAGGTTAATAGCCACTAATTATTTGTTCTGAAAAATTCACAAACAAAAGACAAATAAAAAAAGTCCCCTATGGCCATAGGGAACCTTAAAACCGCACTTTTATCGCAATAAATTATCTACTCTTCCGATAATCAACAGGTAATAAATATCATATTTCTACCTAATCAACAAGAGTCATCAACGAACAGGCTTTAACGCATGTACAACATCAGTTCAAGACCTTAAATGAACGGATAAAGAGTCTGTGAACGTTGATATAACAACATTCAAATAACATCAACGAACAAACGGCGTTCGTGGCGAACACCCCACTGATGAACAAAATTCAACCATGTTCAAGGTCGTTCGTAGTATCGAAAAAATATCGAAACAGCATCTATTTATTAGATATTTTTTAGCTCCAAGATTAAAACGTATCTCCTATTTGATAGAATAGTTTTTATAACCATTAGTCTCGGAGGATAAAATAATGAAATGTACTGAGTGTGAAGGTATCTTATTTGTGATAAAGGTTCATGATGAAAAGAACTTAACAAAGAATCGATTATGCGATGTTCAATGTATTAATTGCGAAAAAATCCTATACTACCAGCCCTACGACTTTGGAAAAAATTTAAACATAGTACAAGCAACTAAAGAAGATTAAATTTGGTTGGGACATACCTTCGTTCATATCTGCAAATAAGGGAGAGACAATAATGCTAATAAAGAAAATGTACGGATTGCACAACTGGTTTTATGAAAAAAAGGAGCTTATTCCTGAAAGTCATTTTGATGGAAAAGATACTGTAATTGAAAGATACATTATCCTTCATGAAGATGTTACTGATATTGATGCTTATGAGGTTCCTTATATCGCCAAGACACTTGCTGAAGCAGAGGAAGAACTAAAGCATAGCTTATAAAATAAAAATAGGATGGTTGCAATCACAGCAACCATCCTATTTTTATTTTATAAGCTATGCTGTGTTCAGCGTACCAGTTGACCAAATAAGTCCCAATTTTCGAAGTTAAATTGTACGTCTCTTTCTCCATCTCTATTCTCAGTCTTTTTACCGTCATTTACATGAAAGTAAAAGTAATACTGACCAGAAGAGTCCTTTGCCTTCTTTTGTACATACTGTTTCAGTTCTTCATGACTATATATAAAATTGTAAAATTTATTATCGTAAGCAACAGTGAATACATGAAAAGCAATATGATCTTTTTCAAGATCTGTTTCTCGTACTGTATGCCAACCAGACGGGAAATCATGAAAACTCTTACTATAATAAAACTTACCGAGTATCTCCTTACCTTTATTATCGCCATTGTTTACAGTAAGAATAATATCGGCTTGTTTTGCTCGATTACCCTTTTTAACATCCAAGTATCCATATTTTCTTTTAATCGTATCCATAACATGTTGACGAGCAACCGACCTGGTAATTTTTATATCTCTATCTTGCTCCTCAAAACCATCCTCTTCAAGTAAGATTTCATATTTCTCTTTTTGTTCTTCTAAAACCAGTACCTTTTGTTCGAGAGTTTGAACCCTACTCATAAGCTCTAAAATAATCGTTTCATAATTCATACTAAAACAACACCCCTTGTAAATTTGATTATTAACGATATATTAACACGTTATTTTGATAAAAACAACAATTTAACCTTGTTATTTTAGTAAATTTTAATTTTTATCAAAATGACATGTGTAGAAATGGTGGATATATACGTTTTCTACTTCTTTTTTTACAAGATCCCGTATTCATCATCCCAACCGCCGTCATTAATTTGGTTCTGATTGTGTAAACATAAACTGTTACATAAACAAAAAAGCCTACATAATTATAGATGGATACATTTCAGTAAACATTGAAAATAAAAAACCACCTGATGAATTTACAGGTGGTCTTTTAAATCGAAACACTAAATCTAATCCTTGCTATTCAGCTCTTCACTATTGTATTCTAATGTGTCTGAACTCTAAAAACTGTGCTGATTGGAAGTGATATTATTGCTTTCACCTCATAGCATAATATGCTTCTGGCTTATAGTTTGTCATATTTTATAAACCTCGAAATTGCCTAATATTTCATACTCCGATACTCGAAAAAGGTATCAATAATATCAAGATATCAAACTTCAAGTTTAAAAATGCTCGGAAATCGTTTTAACAGAATATAAAGGTACTAATACATCCTTACGATTATAGTAAACATGCACATGGACAACATTCGCTTCTGTATCAATATCAGATAATTTCCCTACAACATCACTTGTTTCCGAAAGAAATTCCACACGAACATCCTTATCAAGCAATTCATTTAACTTCAATAGGTAACACTCCATTTCCTACAATCTATTCCTAAATTAATTCGACAGAAAATCTCCTGTTCCTTTATGTACCTCTATTCGTGTCCATATTTTAACCTGTTCCGAAATCTCCGTTATAACAGGTCATTATACAACCAATGTACGAACTTGTATATGTTCATACATTCAAAACCCTATTAAATTAGGATTCTTTAAAAATATAGACGAAACCAATATAAAATGATACATTGAATGTACGATTATATGTTCGTGAGGGATAAAAATGACCAAAGAAAAAAATGTACAACCAATCCGTTCTAAGGAAGATATTCAAAAAATGAAAGACTCATTGCTTCGATATTGTAGCTATAGAGACTATTTTTTATTTACTTTTGGAATCAATGTTGGCTTGAGAATTAATGATTTACTCCCCCTCCGTGTCGTACAAGTACAAAACAAAACCCATATTCGAATTAAGGAACAAAAAACGGGGAAATTTCGAACTATTTATGTGAATGAATATCTGCGTGAAGAGATAGATAAATATACAGCCTCTATGAGACCAGAAGATTTGCTGTTTCCGTCACGAAAAGGTGTTAGTTATATCACCCCTACACAAGTTTATCGAATACTCCAAAAGGCCGCAGAAATGGCAGGAATTGAAAATGTGGGTTCCAGGACTCTTCGCAAAACGTTCGGCCACCATCATTATAAAAAGAACAAGGATCTCTCAATATTGATGGAAATTTTTTCTCATTCATCTCCAAGTATCACTAAAAGATATATCGGGATTACACAAGATGATATCGAAGACACACTAAAAGACTTTAGCTTATAACAACCAGGAGGTAACGTATGACTATAAAACTCGAAGAACGTGGAAGAGGAAAATTCAAACCCGCACCAGACTATGATATTAACGATGTCCAAAATATACTTTTTGAAAAAATAGCAGAAGAAATGCAAGTGATCTTAGATCAACCTGATACTTACCAAATTGAAGACTTACATTACAAAACTGACAAGGCGAATATCGTTTCATTGTTCTGTGGTGCAGGAGGATTAGATTTAGGGGTGGAATTAGCAGGGCTTGACAGTGAAGTTGGAGAAGAACAGACCAATGAAGCCTTCAAGAATAAAGAAACTTTCAATTCTATCAGGGAAAAAGGAATATTTCATCACGTTTACTCAAACGACTTTTTTAACGAAGCCTTAGAAACATATCAAAAAAACTTTACTTCTGACGTATTTACACATAACTGCGATATTAGAAAAGTAAAGCAATTCCCTAAAGGCGATCTGGTACTCGGAGGTTTCCCTTGCCCTGGATTTTCCGAGGCCGGCCCGAGATTGGTTGATGATCCAAGAAATTTCCTTTATATCCATTACATTCGCTGTCTAATGCAAGTTAAGCCGAAATTCTTTATTGCTGAAAATGTTAAAGGAATGTTGACATTAGGTAAAGGTGAAGTCTTCCGTCAAATAAAACAAGATTTTGAGGCCGCAGGATACCGTGTTTACCATAAACTTCTTAATTCAAGAGACTACGGTGTTCCTCAGATTAGGGAAAGGGTATTTTTAGTTGGCGTTAGGGAAGATATTAACTTCGAATACGATTTTCCCGAACCAACTCATGGAAATGGTTTTCTTTTAAAACCTTATATTACACTAAAAGAGGCAATCGGGGACTTAGAAGAAATTCCTGGTGACTACTTTACAGGTTCCTATTCAACTATCTTCATGAGTCGAAATCGTAAAAAAAATTGGGATGAACAGAGCTTCACTATTCAAGCGAGTGGTAGACAAGCTCCCATTCATCCAGGCGGTCTACCAATGGAAAAAATCGAGAAAAATAAATGGATATTCCCTGACGGCGAAGAAAATAACCGTAGGTTATCAGTAAAAGAAATTGCTCGTATTCAAACTTTTCCAGATTGGTATGAGTTCTCTATGGGTGTTAATGAAAAAATGTCTAAAAATGGTCGTCTTGACAAGATCTATAAACAAATAGGTAATGCTGTTCCAGTAGAGTTAGCAAGAGCTGTCGCTCGCCCTATTGCTGAATGGTTTAACAAAAATAAATAATAAAAATAAATTGCATTGGAGCCTTCTTGTAACAAAGGCTCCAATAGCCTTTATTTACGTGGTATGTAAATATTGTAGTCACTTTCTAACTCATTTAACAAGCGATTATGATTCAAGCTATTTGGCTCGACCTCAATATATTCACCAAGTTGTATAAGTTGAGAAAGCTCTGTTATTGTAGTCATCTCTGATAGACGTTGGTACGGCCTAAATTGAGTATAAATAGCTTTTCCCCTATTAGTCCCTTCAGTCATTGGATTAATAGGGCGATAAGCAATTTTAAAGTTACTACTTAATTGAACAATCGTGTCTTCATCAATAGGCTCCAATTTGGAAAACAAATCATCAATACTTCTTGGTACTTTAGAAGAAACGTACAAACAATTAGCAGTATGGTCTCCCGAACCAAATCCTGCTACAATTTTCACTATATCATCATAAGTAAACACATCCGTAAATTCCCTTGCCGTATTCCCACTACGTTTTCCAAAACAAATACTAACACCAACAAATAAAGAAGCCGATGGATTAGTCTTCCACCAATTAGACCACTTTGTACAATCAGAAACCAGTCTATAAAAAGCATCTTCACCAAACTCTTCAATAACTCGACCATGAGAATACCAATTACCAAAATAATCAGCACTACTTAATTTCGCTGATATTTTAATCGGCTCTGAATCCTCCAAGCGAATCAAAACATCCGTCTTCGATCCAGAACTCCCTACCCACTCAACATCTATTATCCTTGCACCAGGTCGGATACCTACATCCACCATCCATTGCGGAATATCAAAAGGTATCTCCTCAATACCTTTTATAGACTCCACAATGTCTCGTTCAAATTGATCCGTTTTTGCTGACAAAATAATTCCCCCTCTCTAAGTAGTACATGTTGCCTATAGACAAAATGTCCCAATTATATAGTAACACTACTTAAAAAGAAAAGACTTACATTATATAGTTTTCATAGTAACTGGATAAAGCTCTTCAAAAAAAAAAAAAAAATCATCCCATGAAATGAGATGAAAAATTAAACAACTTCTAATCTATTTTTTTATATGGCAAGTAATTTCTTCAATTATCCTTTTTGCTTTTTCAGCATCCGTTTTATATAACTCAGCAAGATCTATCAAAGAATCCCAAAGCTCCTTGTGTTCGTGTTTAATCTTTAAAAGTAATTCACTATCTGTCATATCCATCTTATTCACCCATTTCTAAATATAAAAAGCCACCATTAATAGTAATAGTGACTTTCCTTTGGCTAACAGGAGTAGTTTCCGAGGCTAACCCTATAATCAATTATAACAAATACTTGAAACTCAGTAATTAATTCATCAATCTAAGAGTCTCCTAATTTGCTCATTTTTCTTAATTAGTTTTTTGGTTGATGGGAATGTGCCGACAACTTTAGTTATTTTCTTTGGATTAACAGGCTTAATCTTCTTTTTCAAACAACTACTCCTCTCTTTTAAGGTATTGACTCATACACTCAGGTCTTTGTCTCTTCGACCATTCGGTCGCCTTCCTAAATCGTTACCAGAACAACCTCAAAAAAGAACCACCCTAATTTTGACATTGCTTTTCCCGCCAACGCCCTCCTTCGAGTGGTTCTTTTTTGTCCGAAATAGCACTTCTGTCAAAAGCTCGGCACTGATCCCCTACAAAGAAACCATAGCCAAATTATACCATTATAAAACCAACTTTACAGAAGGTTTTCAGCCAAACATTCCTTTAAATGCTCGGATTCTTTCCAACGCTTCCTTATTCAATTTTCCGAGCTTTGTTTCACCTTTTATATGAGTAATTCCCCTTGTTGGCATGACTTTTTTTGATTTCATCTTAACCTTTTTCATCAAAGACCTCCCTCTTTTATTTTCATCCTAACACAAATTGACAGACATAGATTTTCGAGTTTATAATAAATGTAGACATCAGGTAAACCAGGTAAACCTCTTGATATATAAGCGTTGTAAAGTGGACATTTAAAAGGAGTGAAAACATGGCAGAGGAAAAACATTCAACATTGAGTTTCAAATTAGACAATGATTTTAGAGATGAAGTAAAGAAAATGCTCGATGAATCTCCAATGAACAACAAAGATTGGTTTGCAAAAGCTGTTCAACTCATGAAAGTACAATCAATGAAGGAAAATTCAACAGATTTTGCATCAGATTTAGGAGAATTAGAAGTACATACTGCACGAATTTTTGAACTTGTCTCTAATATGGTGCAACGTAGCGTTGTTTTACGAGAAAGTGCTGTTCGAGAACTGGAAACAAAACTGGAACAACAGCGTGAGATCACTGCAAACTTCCAGTTGAAAATCAAAGAATCCATCGAGGAAAAAAAACAGGCGTTGAACGACCTCGAAACATCACAAAAAGAACAAGCTGACCTTGAAAAACAGCTTGATGAACTCCGTGAAACACTGGAAACAAACAAGTTGCTAATCAATGAATACAAGGAAAAAAACGACACACTGAACGGCTTAGTAACGAAGTATCAAAGCTATGCAACTGAAAACGACCAACTAAAAGAAACATTGGATAATGAGCGAAGCTCACACCAATCAAAGATTGATGATTTAACCCAACAGAACAATAAACAGTCAGCGACTATTAAAGAACTTGAACAGCAAATGAACACCCTCACAGAAAGTCACGATACCGCCGTAGAGCGTCTAAATGAACGCCGAGACGTAGAACAAGAGAAAGCTCTGTTAGCCCTTGAACGAACGCACCAGAAAGCTCTCACTGAGGCTAACAATGAGTACAGCAACAAGCTAAAAGAACTGTACGAAGAGATGACTAATCAACGCAAGACATACGAACAGAAAATTGATGCCTTACAACAAGAATTAAACACTGTACGAACAACTAAAAACACCCGAAAGTAGCCCTGCATTCACTTGCGGGGTTTTTGTTCTAATTGTTCTCCAAGTAACTCTATTGATTCTTCTGGAAGTAAATCTAAAAAATGTTCGAGACCAGAAATGTACAACAGGCCAATTAACAAACGATCACCGTCTATCATATTTTGATTGGTGAACAGCATACCATCCCACAATTCAAACGGCGTAAAAGGCGTATTTTCGCTCCATTGCTCATAAGTAAATAATTGACCTTCTAAGCGTGGAATCAACAACATTTGACCATCACCTTACAATACCATAGGAGACCCTATTTCTACATAACATAGTCACTATCCCTCCTTACATATTGAATAACCGTTTCCACCAGGCTTTCCTCTGTTCTTTCTGAATCGTCTCAGCAACGGCTAATTGCTTTTGCGTCTCCATTGATTCCCTCATAGCGAGCATAAGCTGTTCATCACGCCTATTCAAGCTGTTATCAATATATCGCTGTTGTTGCTCTAACTTCTCTAAAAGCAATCTATTAAATTCCTCTTGTTTATCTAATCGTTCAATAATCTCACGATACTCCGAACGATCAGCGAACGGCGTTAGACCTTGTTCACTATCGAGCTGTTCACTACGAACGCCTGCTGTTCGAGACTCCTCTGAAATCATTGATAGAACAGTATTTACACTATCATTTACCGTTAGTTTACGATCTTGAATAAGATGCTTTAATCGTTTTAGTACGATTATATTCTGATCAGTGAAAAACCGTTGATCATTGTTCCCACGAACAAAACTATAATCCTGATTCTCCAAGGCAATACACCATTTTCTTAGCGTACTACCAGACACCTGTAATAGATCAGCTACCTCAGATGCAGTATAAGTCATGACAGTATCACTCATAACCTGTTCACCTCCTGATATATAAAATTCTATAAAAAAGAGAAATATCCTGTAAGAAGTAAAAGAGCTGATGAAGCAGGATAGCCCATAAGAAGCAATCCAACTAAGATGATAAGAAGAAAATATCCCCCACAGAAGAAAGAGCACGCAATAAAGAGTAGCACTCAGAGGGGTTACTAATGGTATGCAATTTGCGTAGTTTTACAAAACGCATTACATCAAGATTTTATCCTGTACTCCACTCCTTAAATAGCTGTAAAACAGCCCGTATTTCATCGTCATCAACCTGTTCAATCGGAACCCACCAATCAGGCTCCTTTGTTCGATCAAGATACTTTTCAGGGTTTTGCCTTACGTCTTCTTCAATCGTTTGTAACTCGGTTCGCAAAGCCCCTATATCCCTTACATTTTTTGCTTCCTTATTAGGTTTAACATCTGGCTTGACACTCTCTTGCAATGTGTACATAGCCTTTTTTCCACGACCTTTAGCAGATTGATATAAAACAACTCCCTCACTGCGTAGCTCTCTCATAGTACGCTCTAAAGTGCGTTTGTTGGCTCCTATAGCATCGGCAATGTCTTGCAAATTCCCTTCAAATCTATTCTCTTGTTTTCTTAAAAACTCAATTACCTTTTCAGCATTGTTTAGCTTGTAAATACCCTGACTTTGATAACGACCAAAATAGCCTCTCAGGTTACACTCGATACCTGTAACCATCTCAACATAATCACTGTGGAAGGACTTAAATTTACCAGAGTAAGCCTTTTTGACGCATTTATCTCGTTCTTTTCTTGTGAAATTGTCCTTATCGATGGAACGTTTTTTAACCCTTGGATACCATTCGTTTACAATGTAATCATCACATTCGCTTTCAGAGTACCCAAGCTCACGCATCACCAATGCCAAAGTAAAACAAGCATTGTTACGGGTTCTTTCTAAGATTTCACCGTTAAATAGGGCCTGGATCGCAGGGTGCTTGCGAATGGCACGTTTAGCAAACTCTACAACATTACCATTTGCTAATTCTTCCTCTCGGTGTTTATCACGCTCGTCAAGGAGCCAACGGAAATCATCAATACTATGAACTGATTCATTGTAAAGTCTAATTTTACGGTCATTATTTGATCTTGGAACGGAAAACAAATGGTTAGCATTAATACAAGCCTTATCAGCGTATTTGAGCCTGTAAACCATTTCTCTAATAATCTCTTCATAAAGATGGACAGATTTACCCGTACCACTCATAGACTCAATTAAAATGATAGCCTGATAGTTTCCTTTTGTTTTCGTATCCCAAACCAATGCAGGAGCTACACCGATAGTTCCCTTAATATAATCATGAATTTCATCTTTGGTCATGGAGATACCCTGCGTATCCAAATCAAAATCTAAGACAATGGATACAAGATGACGGAGCTTGTCCGCTGTAAAATGATAGTTAGAATAGAACATATTGTTAGAAAAATAGTTAAGGCTCTTTACTTTATCCAGTAAATCTTCCATATTGGCAACAAAGCGTGGTTTTTTGATTGTTTTGTTTTCTGAATCAATGTTAGCCACAACCACATAATTCTTTCGTTTGTCAGCATTTCGATCGAAGTTATTACGGAAAATGAGTTCAAATGCTTTTCGTTGAGAAATAGATTTACCTTTTTCACGCTTCGCTCGTTGCTTCTTTCGCTCTGACTTTACTGTCGCAAGATATAAATTCGTTACTTGTTTGACGTACTTTTCTTGGTCTACAATGTTTTTCCGCCCTTGGCGTTTACTACATATATCCTTAATAAATGATAGAGCGAGTGGTTCACCATGATTAGAAATGTAATCTTCCATGTCTTTCAATGTTTTCATAACGCCAAAAAGCCCCTCCTTTCTTTAGGAGAGACTCTTCACGTAATCCGAACTCAGTCAAATTTATTAGAATCGTAAAAAATATTTTACGAAATGCTAACAATTACTAATACACATCTATTGATTATTTGGGGAGAAGTGTACTATAATAAGAGTATCGAAAAGGAAGAGTGACTCTTGTAGCGTTGGGGAACGATTACAGGAAGAGTCTCTCTTATTTTTTTTGTCTTTTTTCGGTCTTTTTTGTCTATAAAGCTATTATACTACTGTTCTTTCAATTTACATAGAAAATTTGGTCTAATTAGCCATGTTTTTGCATAAGCTGATAGATTGCTAACGCATAAATAGCTTGTTTCTTGTATCCAGTTGCCTTAACAAACATATCTATCTCATTGACAAATGCCTCTGGCAAGTCGAAAGAGATAGTTTTTTTGTGCTTCTGATTATAGTTATTGAGGAATGAGAAATCTAACTTTTTAGAGGTTTGTTCTTGTTGCTCTTTTAACACCATTGCGAGGATCTGTTCCTTATATTGAAGAAGTTCTTGAAGGTCATTAGTTTGGGGAGCTTCTGTTCCTGCTTTCACATAAAATCCATTAACACGTCTATGCCCTTCTCTGGTAAGCAATTGAGATAGTGATGATGCAGGTATGCCAATTTCCTCTGCTATCTGGCCCATCGTCATTTGCGACCGTTTATTTACATAAGCTACTTGTTCTTCCAACCTCAAACTTTTAAACTCTTGTCTATCCATATTTCCCCTCCTTTCCTCTTGTCTACATTAGTAAACCAAGTAAACCCTTTGATGTAAAAGGATTTCAAAGTAAACCCTTTTTCTATCTTGGTTCATCTTGCTTTTAGTATAGTATTTTTTCAAGATAAAAAAAGAGAAAAAAAGTTTTACCTTGTTCTACTCTTGGTTTGCCTTGGATTCCTGTTTTTTTGGTCTCCCTTGTAGGAGATTGGCATACTTTTTCCCTTCCAGATACCTGTTTTCGATATCGTAATGAAGATACGTCACTTCTAAAAACTTGTTATCTTCTATTCCCCAATTTTTAAGAGATAGCTTTATGCGTTTATTATTTTCGTCATTAAAGCGACTATAAATGGATTCATTGGCTTTTTCTTTAATGGTCTTCATACTTTGCTCACTAAATGCTACAATACCTACCTTCAAGTAGAGTTCACAATCTCCTTCATTTATGTTTTCAGGGTTCGCTTTGCCCATGAGACCGTTTAACATTCGATATAAACAAGCAATTTGTTTACTCATGACATACAAATCCTGTGTATCCTTGTAATCAAATAGGACAGCGTTGATGTGCAATGCTGAAGGTAAGTTCGTTCCATCTTTCCTGTACTTTTTGACGGATTGAATGATGTGTAGATTTGCTCTTATCATACTTTCAAAAGAAAAGTCAGCAATCTTTTGCTCTTTCCTTGAAAGCTCCTGGCTTTTATCTCCGTTCTTATCCTTTTCCCCATATATTTTGGTACTTTGTAAGGTCTTGTGACCTTTTTTTGTTCCACTTTGGTCAATAGATGCCTTTCCTTTCCCTTCGATTGCTTTAGAACCTTTAACTAATCCCTTTACACGCTTACTATGAATCTCTTCCAAGCGATGGATCTGTTCGTTGATTTCATCATTTAAAAAATCGTTAAATTCATCTCTGAACCACTTTGCATACTCTAATCCTCTGTTAGTTTCATGCAAAATTGACATACGGCGTGATTTAATATAATTGACGATACTCTCAAACTCTATTTTGCCAGATTTCTCTTGAAGTTTAGGTAACACCCTTTGAAGTATGAAAGAACTCTTAAAAATAGATAACAGGATTCTATCATTGCTTTTCAGAGAAGGGACAGGAGCAACTTTCTGGCTACCTCCTATACTTGTTTCACCTTTGAGGTATCTCAGTGCGAATTTCTTTAAAATAATGATTTTATGCTGTGTTTTACGACCATTGATGATGAATGGCTCTGTCTTTATAATGTCAGCTTCCAATAATTCCTTAACATGATGCAAGAAAGTCGCATGTGCAGAAGCAATGCCTAATTTGTGAGCAAACTCTCCTAACTGCTTATTCAACATTACCTTGTTACCGAAGTCGTTAATGATCCGCAAATATGGCTCATACTTCTCGCAAATTGCAATTTTTTCTTCATTAGTCACTTTTTTTAGTGGTTTTTGTACAATATCCATGTGTTTTTACCTCCATTTTCTTTAAATTCGAGTAGTTTCATAGCTATAATTCATAATCTCAATTGTTGTTTCCTTGGCGAGCATTTCACTTCTTCCATACGATCCAGTGATGCACTCGTATGCAACCTCAACTCCTTTCTCATTCGTATAAACAGCGTCAGGCATGGATATAACGTTTGATTGAAGCATGTCATAATACATGTTCGCACGTTGTTCATCCCCTTGATCACGAAGCTCCTGTAACTTTTCTAAGAACTGTTCTCTGACCTGTGACTCTGTTCTCCATGTGTCTCTCACCTGTTCGGACAGACTGAAATACTTGTCCGACAAAGCTAAATCATGATAAGGACTCTTGGTTTGAGCATGGTAATGGTCACGAATGTTCCACTGCCTTTCAGCAAGCTCTCTTCCCTTTCTGGTAAGTGTGTATGCTTCTTTGATTGCTTTCCCATTTTTGTACAGGATCTTCTCCACATATCCATCACGAACGTAGTTTTTGATGCGACTGTCTACAATTTTACAATGCTCCTTCAAGGCTTCCAGACGAACAATGCCTGAACGGGATAATGCAGTAAAAGCGAGCTTATCACGTAGGTAAAATTGAGTAATATATTGCTTTTTCTTTGCCGTAATAACACCTCCATTCGATCCGATAATTTTGTTCTCACAGGCTCAAAGAGCCGATAAAGCATAATAGATTGACTTTGTTACTTAGCCGATAGGATAAGTTACGAAGGCAAGGTATTATGTATGATTTTCATTTCATGGCGAAGTCCATGGAATGCTGACTCCATAGAGTCAGAGGCTTTTCCGAAGGACAAGGGAATAGTACCGTTTTTGAAGTGAGTGCCGAGGAACGAGGTCGAACGGTTTGACACGCTTCACCGTCAAATCAAAAAGGGTAGAGGAGACTCTTACTGAACCGATACCGTAGGTAAGGTGAAGTTAGAGTCTCCCTATTCCCGCAGTCCGTCATTCCGCAAGCAGCCATTCCGCTACCGCAGAATGCCTTTTCAATTCGA
>JBEQAC010000074.1:0-14046 GCA_041640535.1 Bacillaceae bacterium | reverse complement strand
GTTCCAATTTGGCTTATGCTTAGCGGGTCAATCAATGATTGATGAAGCTATAAAGCAATTTGAACAAGTTATTGCACTAAATTCTTCACATGCAGATGCATTCTATAATTTAGGAGTTGCTTACGTAGGATTCAAAAAGGAGTATCAAAAGGGGCTTGATATGTTCAATCAAGCATTACAAATTCAGCCTGACCATGTATTGGCGAGTAATGGGAAAAAGATTGTGGAAGAGGCCCTTAACAATTAGTGTGAAAAATAGATGAAATTGGGGGGAGAGTAGTGGTTCAACAAGATTTAGACCTTTTCAATGAACAACAGAAATTTATGAAGGGCTCTCATTTAGTGACAATTTTTCATAATGAAAAAAATCTTTACTCAGTTGTTCGGATACGTTTAGAAGAAACAAATGAAAATTATACAGAAAAAGAAGCCGTTGTAACAGGTTACTTCCCCCGAATTCATGAAAATGAAACCTATGTTTTCTTTGGATATTTAAAAGACCATCCAAAGTTTGGTGTGCAATTTCATGTAGAGCATTTTCGCAAAGAAATGCCACAGTCAAAACAAGGGATTGTTCAATATCTTTCAAGTGATATGTTTAAAGGGATTGGGAAAAAGACGGCTGAAAAAATAGTCGATGTTCTTGGTGAGAGTGCGATCTCCAAAATTCTTGAAGACCCCTCCCAGTTAAAAAAGGTGCCAAAACTAACGGATGAGAAAGCAAAAGAAATCTTTGAAACATTAATGGAGCATCAAGGGCTTGAGCAGGTAATGATTGGATTGACTCAATATGGCTTTGGTCCCCAATTGTCCATGAAGATGTACCAAATGTATAAAGAAGAAACGTTGGAGATCATTCAGAAAAATCCATATCGTTTAGTTGAAGATATTGAGGGAATTGGATTTGGTCGTGCGGATGAATTAGGTCATGCATTAGGACTTTCGGGTAATCATCCAGACCGTATCCGTGCTGCTTGTCTTTATATTTTAGAGCATGATTCTCTTCAAGAGGGTCATGTCTATCTAACGGCAGAACAGTTAATTGTAAAAGTAAAACGACTACTTGAAGATAATCAAAGAGATGTCATATCCGAATTAGACATTTCCAAAGAAATCATCCAGTTAACGGAAGAAGGAAAAATCGTAACAGAAGATCAACGAGTATATGTTCCATCTTTGTATTTTTCTGAAAAAGGCTTGGTTACAAATATTAAACGAATTCTAGAGCAATCAGAATATACTGATCAATTTCCAGAATCAGAATTTTTACTTGCACTTGGCGCTTTAGAGGAGAGGTTAAAGGTTCAATACGCTCCGACTCAGAAGGAAGCGATTCAAACAGCATTAATGTCACCCATGCTTCTTTTAACAGGTGGGCCAGGAACTGGAAAAACAACGGTGATAAAAGGGATTGTTGAATTATATAGTGAACTGCATGGCTGCTCATTAGATACAAAAGATTATAATGATGAAAACCCATTTCCTATTATGCTTGTTGCTCCAACTGGACGTGCGGCAAAACGAATGAGTGAAGCAACAAGCTTACCGGCAGTGACCATTCATCGTTTACTTGGGTGGAATGGAGTAGAAGGATTTCAGCATGATGAAGATAATCCTGTAACTGGAAAGTTATTGATTGTAGATGAAGTGTCAATGGTGGATATTTGGTTAGCGCACCAGCTATTTAAATCCTTACCTGAGAATATTCAAGTGATACTTGTTGGGGATGAGGATCAGTTACCATCTGTAGGACCAGGACAAGTATTAAAGGATTTATTATCTTCATCGTTCATTCCAACGGTACGATTAACGGATATCTATCGCCAATCAGAAGGGTCTTCGATTATCGAGTTGGCACATGATATTAAAAAAGGCTTGTTACCATCTGATATCTCAAGTCCTAAAGGAGACCGTTCATTTTTTAACTGTAACCAAGCACAAGTGTTAGAAGTTGTGAAGAAAGTGGCTGCAAATGCAAAGGGGAAAGGTTATACTGCAAAAGATATTCAAGTTCTTGCCCCTATGTATAGAGGTACGGCTGGGATTGATAGCTTAAATGTGATGCTTCAAGAGCTCTTTAATCCGCCTTCTGATGGAAAAAGAGAAATGACATATGGAAACATTGTTTATCGAATTGGAGATAAAGTTCTCCAGCTAGTAAACCAGCCTGAAAGTAATGTTTTCAATGGGGACATTGGCGAGGTTGTCTCTATTTTCTATGCAAAAGAGAACACTGAAAAGCAGGATTTAGTCGTGGTTTCATTTGAAGGTATTGAGGTTACATATACCAAGCAGGACTTAAATCAAATTACACATGCCTATTGCTGTTCGATCCATAAATCACAGGGGAGTGAATTCCCTATTGTCATTCTCCCCCTAGTCAAAAGTTATTACCGAATGCTAAGGAGAAACTTAATTTATACTGCTATTACGAGAAGTAAAAAGTTCTTAATATTATGTGGTGAAAAGGATGCATTTATCCAGGGGATTGAACGTGCAGACGATGGGTTACGACAGACAACCCTACGCCTTAAGTTAGAGGAAGAAATTAGTGGTATCGTGAGTATAACTGAAGATGAAGAAATAATCGATATTTTTCTGATAGATCCAAATATTGGGATGGAAAACCTTTCACCGTATGACTTCATGGAGGATAACAAAAGATAGTAATGTTCGGAAAGGCGGGGATCACTTTGCGAACATTCTCTTTATTAAAAGGTTTACCTGTTTACAATAGAGACACTGGAAAAATATTAGGTCACGTATCTGACCTATGCATAAATGAGCATGGAACAGTTAATGGGATTTTGATGGATGGAAAAGGTCTTTTTCAGCGTGATCGTATGATTCCAGTTCAGGCGATATCCTCTTTTGGAGTTGATGGGATTATGCTGAACAACTCTGCAGAAATTGGGCCACTACCAAAAGATAAATCAACACACTATTTATACTCACATCACGGTTTATATCGAAAGCCAGTTATTACCACTGAGGGTGAAAAACTAGGCTTATTAGAGGATGTATATTTTAGGGAAGAATTGGGAACAATTATAGGGTATGAAATTACGGACGGATTCTTTGCCGACATTGCTGAAGGTAAAAAAGTCATTAAGACGACAAAACCTTTAACAATTGGAGAAGAGGTCATCGTCGTACAAGTAAAACCGTAATGTGAGAGGTGTTCCCTGTGTTGAAGTGCCCAAACTGCAAAAGCAAAGACATTGGTAAAATTGGTGTGAATCAATATTACTGTTGGAATTGCTTTATTGAATTATCTGTATCAAAAGGTCAAATTAATACCCATCAAGTTGAAGAGGACGGAACCTTAAGTTCGTTAGACGATCTTTTTGCTGAAGAAGACAGAACCATTAGTATGTAATCTACAGCTAGGGGTGAAGACCATGAACAGAACATTTACTTCGCTTATCGCTCTTGGATTAGGTGCCGCAGCTTATGGTATGGTACAAAGAAACAACCTAATGTCGGGTCGTAATATGAAGAAAATGCGTAGAAGAATTATGAAAACACTTAGCTAAAATGCAAACAAGGCTGCCTTCTGTATTTGGAGGCAGTCTTTTACATTGGTTAATCAGAATTTAATATACAGGACGTATAAAAGTACATATTATCTCTAGACTAATGGAAGAGGAGTGATATGATTTGAAGGATATCCAACTAAAATGGATTTACCGTATTACGATATGGCTATTAATTTCGTTGTTCATCCTGATCGTAATGAAACTCTCTCCTATTTGGCTACCGTTTCTTTCAATTATTAATACAGTCTTAATTCCCTTTCTTATTTCAATTTTTATAACATATTTACTACATCCTCTGGTTGAAAAAATTCATGCAAGGGGCTTGCCTAGACCGGTGGCCATCTTAATTATTTATTTATTATTTTTTGGTGGACTTGCCTATGGGGTCTACCGAGCTATGCCTGTCCTAATTACTCAGTTAAGGGATTTAGCGGAAAGTGTACCAGAGTTAATCAATACTTATCGAATATGGCTACAGCAAATTGAATATACTACATCTCATTTACCAAGTGGACTTCATGCTCGAATCGATGAAGTATTTGCTACTTTCGAGGAGGGCTTTGATGATGTCGTCGCAAGAGCACTTTCGGTGGCGAAAGGGTTTGTTAATTCCTTAATTCTTATTGCCATTATTCCCTTTATAGTGTTTTACATGTTAAAAGATTATGATCAAATGAAAAAGGCTCTTTGGTATATTACACCACGGAGGTGGAGACAGCCGTCCATGCTGTTCTTTAAAGATGTGGATGAATCATTGGGAAACTACATTAGAGGTCAATTATTAGTTTGTTTATTAGTAGGAATTATTGCCTCGCTTGCATTATGGTTATCTGGAATGAAATACCCGTTGTTACTGGGTTTTATAATAGGAATTACAGACATTATTCCTTATTTTGGTCCTGTCATTGGTGCCATACCGGCCGTGATTATAGCAGCAACAATTTCAAATCATATGATTATCATTGTAATCGTGATTATCTTTGGTCTCCAATTTATTGAAGGGAATTTGCTATCACCTCTTATCGTAGGAAAAAGTCTTCATATGCATCCAATTATGATCATGGCTGCTTTACTTATGGGTGGTGAAATAGGAGGAGTTGTAGGATTACTTATAGCAGTTCCAATTTTAGCAATTACTAAGGTCATTATTATCCATGCAAAATCTCATATCACGACCTATAGAAAAAACAAACATATACATGATTCTGTTGATTAAATTAAGGGATGAATAGAATCATGCAAAGATTGACAAACATTTTCTGCTTGACTATAATTGGCTTGAAGTTATAAACTTACAAAAAAAAATTTTATATATGTTTAAAATCTATGAAGGAATCAGTATGTTACAGTCCATTTCAATGTGTGGTAAAGCACATCCAGAGAGGGAGTCTCCTAGGCTGCGAGAGATTCTAAATGAAGGGTAACAGAAAGCTAATCCAGAGTGTAGGTCAAAGCCTACCGGGAAATCCCGTTATCATGCACAGAAGGTGATGGACAGTTTTTGTCCATAATCAGGGTGGTACCGCGAGAATACTCTCGTCCCTGTTATAGGGATAAGAGTATTCTTTTTTATTTTTCGAGAAAAATGAATAGATTTAGGAGGAAGAAAATGAATAAGTTAACATCAGCAGAAGTTAGGCAATTGTTCCTTGACTTCTTTAAAGAAAAAGGACATACAGTTGAACCAAGTGCGTCACTTGTTCCACACGATGACCCATCATTATTATGGATTAATAGTGGTGTAGCAACCTTAAAGAAATACTTTGACGGCCGTGTGATTCCGGAAAATCCACGTATTTGTAATGCTCAAAAATCAATTCGTACTAATGATATCGAAAATGTGGGGAAAACAGCTCGTCACCATACGTTTTTTGAAATGATGGGGAATTTCTCTATTGGAGATTACTTTAAAGAAGAAGCGATTGAATGGGCATGGGAGTTTTTAACGAGTAAACAATGGATCGGTTTTGAACCTGAGAAATTATCTGTTACCATTCATCCCGAAGATGAAGAGGCATTTCAATATTGGAATGAAAAAATCGGGATTCCTGAAGAGCGAATTATTCGTCTAGAAGGGAATTTCTGGGACATTGGAGAAGGTCCAAGTGGACCAAATACAGAGATTTTCTATGATCGTGGGGAAAAGTATGGAAATGACCCTAATGATCCGGAATTATACCCTGGTGGGGAAAACGAACGTTATCTAGAGGTATGGAATCTAGTATTTTCACAATTTAATCATAATCCAGATGGTACATATACCCCATTACCTAAGAAGAATATAGATACTGGGATGGGGCTAGAACGAATGGTTTCTGTCATTCAGGATGTTCCAACGAATTTTGAAACAGATCTTTTTATGCCGATTATTGAAGCGACTGAAGCGATTTCAGGTGTGAAATATGGCAGTGAGAAAGAAAAAGATGTTGCATTTAAAGTTATAGCCGATCATATCCGTACAGTGTCTTTCGCTGTAGGTGACGGAGCACTTCCTTCTAATGAAGGAAGAGGATATGTATTACGAAGACTTTTAAGAAGAGCAGTTCGTTATGCAAAGCAAATTGACATTAATCGTCCCTTTATGTACGAACTCGTTCCAGTGGTAGCTAAAATTATGGTCGATTTCTACCCAGAAGTTACATCCAAAACGGAATTTATTCAAAAAGTGATTAAAAATGAGGAAGAACGTTTCCATGAGACGTTGCATGAAGGTCTTGTTATTTTATCATCTGTCATTCGTAAGGAAAAAGAAAATGGTAGCTCTGTCATACCTGGTGAAGATGTATTTCGCTTATATGATACATACGGATTTCCGGTTGAATTAACAGAAGAGTATGCAGAAGAAGAGGGAATGACAATTGACCATGAGGGCTTTGAGGCTGAAATGGAAAATCAACGTACAAGAGCTAGAGCTGCTAGGCAGGATGTTGATTCCATGCAGGTACAAAGTAGTGTGTTAGGAGAAGTAAAAACAGAAAGTACATTTGTAGGCTATGACCAGCTTCAAATTACTTCAACAGTTTCTGTGATTGTAAAGAATGGTAATCTAGTGGACACTGCAAATGAAGGGGAAGAAGTTCAAATTATCTTAGATGAAACACCATTTTACGCTGAGAGTGGTGGACAAGTAGCAGATGAAGGAACACTGGAGAACGAAACCAGTCTTATTCAAGTGAAGGATGTCCAAAAAGCACCAAATGGACAAAATTTACATCGAGTGATTGTCAATAAAGGTTCTGTTTATGTAGGGGAAGTCTTTACTGCAACAGTGGATCAAACTAATCGTGCAGGCATTATCAAAAATCATACAGCTACACACCTTTTGCATCAGGCATTAAAGGATGTCCTTGGAACACATGTGAATCAAGCAGGTTCTCAAGTAACAGCTGGAAGACTTCGTTTTGATTTTTCGCACTTTGGTCAAGTAAAACAGGAAGAAATTGAAAAAATTGAAGCGATTGTAAATGATCAAATTTGGCGAAGCTTACAAGTAGAGATTGACTACAAATCATTGGACGAAGCGAAAGAGATGGGTGCGATGGCACTATTCGGTGAGAAATACGGAAAAATTGTCCGTGTGGTTCAAGTTGGTGATTATAGTTTAGAGTTATGTGGTGGTTGTCACGTACCAAACACTGCGTCAATTGGATTATTTAAAATTGTTTCAGAGACAGGAATCGGAGCAGGGACACGTCGAATTGAAGCAGTAACAGGCGAAGGTGCTTATAAGATCATGAATGATCAAGTAAAACTTCTTCAAGAGGTTGGTAGCATGTTAAAAACCAATACAAAGGACATTCCAGTTAGAATTGAGTCTCTAACCAATGAAATTAAACAGCTTCAACGTGAAAAAGAATCACTTTCTGCAAAACTTGGGAATATTGAAGCTGGTAGTTTAGTGGATAAGGCACAAAAGATTGGAGAAGTGACAGTTCTTTCTAGCATTGTGAATGACACAGATATGAATAACTTGCGAACAATGGTGGATGATTTAAAACAAAAACTAGGAAGTGCAGTTATCGTTCTTGGCTCTGTAAATGATGGGAAAGTCAATATTACTGCCGGTGTGACAAAGGACTTAATTGACAAAGGCTATCATGCTGGGAAGCTTATTAAAGAAGTTGCAACACGTTGTGGCGGTGGAGGTGGTGGCCGTCCTGACATGGCGCAAGCAGGAGGAAAAAACCCAGATCAATTACTAGAAGCCCTTAATTTTGTGCAAGAATGGGTGAAATCCGTTTAACATTGCTTCTTAGGTAGTGTAAAATGAGAGTAGGTAGAAGCATGACAGATTTTGGCGAAAAAGAATCTGGGAGCGAGGTGCAAGAAAAAATGAGTTCATTCGATAAAACAATGAAATTTAATTTTCCAGAAGAACCAATGGAAACAAATGTGAATGAGGTTTTATTTACTGTGTATGATGCTTTACAAGAAAAGGGATATAATCCAATCAACCAAATTGTAGGGTATTTATTATCAGGTGATCCTGCCTATATTCCACGACATAATGAAGCAAGAGCCATTATACGAAAGCTTGAACGAGATGAAATCATCGAGGAGTTAGTAAAATCGTATTTAAAGTCTCACCGTGAGGGGTAAACTAAAATGCGAGTGCTAGGTTTAGATGTTGGTTCAAAGACGTTAGGTGTGGCTGTTAGTGATGAAATGGGCTGGACAGCACAAGGAATTGAGACAATAAAAATTGATGAAGAACGCAATAAATTTGGATTAGATCGTCTTCGTGAATTGATTGAACAGTATAATATTGAGCTCGTTGTGATTGGTTTACCGAAAAATATGAATGGAACGATTGGCCCTAGAGGCGAAGCGAGTATTGCTTTTGCTAAATTAATTGAAGAAGATTTCTCTCTTCCAACCGTGTTGTGGGACGAGCGTTTAACAACGATGGCGGCAGAGAGAGTTCTGCTTGAAGCAGATGTAAGTAGAAAAAAGAGAAAAAAAGTCATTGATAAAATGGCAGCAATGATGATTTTACAGGGCTATCTCGATAGCAAAAATTAATGAGGTGAATGAAAATGGAACATGGAGAAAAACAAATAACAGTCATTGATGAAGATGGTAACGAACAATTGTGTGAAGTATTATTTACGTTTGAATCTGAAGAATTTGGCAAATCATATGTACTTTACTATCCAGTTGGAGCAGATAACGACGATGCAGATGACATTGAAATCCATGCGTCAAGCTTTAATAGCAATGAAGATGGTGAAGAAGGAGAGCTTCAACCAATTGAAACTGAAGAAGAATGGGATATGATCGAGGAAATGTTAAACACCTTCCTTGACGAAGAAGAAAACGAATAAATAAAAAAAGCAATCCCCAGATGAAACGGGGATTGCTTTTTTTTAACTTTATTTAAGAAGTTTGACAATAATTGACGAAAAAGATGAAAAACTGTAGTATAATATTTCGAGTGAGAGGAGGAAACAAATCGTGTCTGAATCACCAAAAAAGAATTTATCACATAGAGAAAAGCTACTAGAGCTTCAAGGGGAAGCGAGGGTGGTTAGGAAAATTGTCCTTATTTTATTTATTATTATATTACTAGTGATTTCTGGTGTTGTAGGTGGGGGATATTTATATATTAAATCTGCATTAGAGCCAGTGGATCCAGATAGTAAAGAAGAAATTGAAGTGAACATTCCTATTGGGTCATCACCAACAACCATTGCACAAATATTAGAAGAAAATGGAATTGTTAAAGATGCAAAGGTTTTTCGATATTATACAAAGTTTAGAAATGAAAGTGGCTTTCAAGCTGGTGATTATACGTTAACACCTTCCATGACATTTAATGAAATTATTACAAATTTAAAAACAGGAAGAATCATGGAGGAAGCTGTTTTTCAAATTACCATTCCAGAAGGAAAACATTTAACTCAAATTGCAAAAATCGTATCTGAAAGAACAGATTTTACAGAAGAAGAAATTATGGAAAAGCTAACAGATGTGGACTTTATTGAGAGTCTAATGAATCAATATCCAGGATTATTAACTAACGAAATCTTAAATGAGAATATAAAATATGCCTTAGAGGGTTACTTCTATCCAGCAACCTATCCTTATTTTAAGGAAAAACCAACGATAGAAGAGATTTTTGAGCCAATGATTGCTCAAACGTCTAAGGTCATCACTGAAATCCAGGGAGAAATGTTTGAAGACATGACGGCACATACATTATTAACGATGTCCTCATTAATCGAAGAAGAAGCAACGGCAAAAACGGATCGTGAAAAAATTTCAGCTGTATTCTATAATCGTCTGAATATTAATATGCCGTTACAGACCGATCCAACTGTGCTTTATGCGTTAGGTGAGCATAAGGATCGGGTACTCTATGTCGATTTAGAGGTAGATTCACCTTATAATACGTACCGGAATAATGGCTTACCTCCTGGCCCAATTGCGAATGCTGGGTTAAGTTCAATCAAAGCTGCCTTAAATCCAGCAGAAACAGATGCACTTTATTTCTTAGCCACAAAAGATGGTGAAGTACTGTTCTCTAAAACTTTAGAAGAGCATAATCGATTAAAGGCAGAACATATTACAAATCAATAAAAACAACGGGGGAACGGTAGTAAAAATTAGCGTTCCCCTTTACATTATGTTAGAATATATCGAGTTGAAAAAAAGTAATTTAATATTTTTATAAAAATAAATTGGCGCATAGAGCCAATTTTCTTTAATGTTTGGGATGCTAATAAATAATACAATTAAGTGTTTAATTTATGATAAATTTATTGAATGGAGGATTTTCTTTGGTTTCCGAACAATTACAATCCTATCTAGAATCACTGATTCCTGCTAGGAGTGGGTTCATTCTTGAATTAGAGGAGTACGCTAGAGAAAACCATGTTCCTATCATGGATCTAATAAGTGCCGAAACAATACTTCAGCTTTTACGCATTTCACAGCCTTCCCGAATTCTTGAGATTGGGGCAGCAATTGGTTATTCATCGATTCGAATGGCTCTAGAACTACCAAGCACGACCATCCTAACAGTGGAACGTAACGAAGAGCGGTATAAACAAGCAATCAATAATATAAAGAGGTCTGAAACAGAAAAACAAATCACGATTCTATTTGGAGACGCCTTAGAACTAGCGCAAGAGATTCAAGGTCAGGAAAAATTTGATGTTATTTTTATCGATGCAGCAAAAGGACAATATAAACGTTTTTTTGAGAGCTTCGAGCCCTTGTTAGCAAAAGACGGCATGATTATTTCAGATAATGTTTTATTTAAAGGCCTTGTAGTCGAAGAAATTGAAAATAAACGAAGAAGGCAATTAGTGGACAAAATAAAAATGTATAATGAATGGCTAGCCAATCATCCCAACTATGTAACAACCATCCTTCCAGTAGGTGACGGTATCGCAATAAGTAAAAAAAGAGGTGTTTAATCATGAAAAAACCAGAGTTATTGGTGACTCCAACAAATGTAGATGATATAGAAAAATTAGCTCAAGCAGGAGCAGATGCTTTTGTGATTGGTGAACAACGATTCGGACTACGTTTAGCTGGTGAATTTTCGAGAGAAGATGTAAAAGCAGCGACTAAAATTGCTCATCAATTAAAAAAGAAGGTGTATTTAGCTGTAAATGCACTGTTTCATAATGATAAAATTGATGACTTATATGATTATTTAACATTTGCCGACACGACAAATGTCGATGCAGTTATTTTTGGCGACCCTGCTGTGTTGATGGTTGCCCGTGAAGTTGCACCAAACATGAAGCTTCATTGGAATACCGAGATGACAGCGACGAATTGGTATACTTGTAATTATTGGGGGAAAAAAGGAGCGAAGCGTGCTGTATTAGCAAGAGAGCTAAATATGGATGCAATGGTTGAAACAAAAGAAAATGCTGAAGTGGAGATTGAAGTTCAAGTTCATGGAATGACAAATATGTTCCAATCGAAACGTTCATTGATTGGGAATTATTTTGAGTATCAAGGGACAGTTATGGAGATTGAAAATCGCAAGCTTGAAAAGAATATGTTTCTTTTTGATAAGGAGCGTAATAATAAATATCCGATTTTTGAAGATGAAAATGGGACACATATTATGAGCCCAAATGATATTTGTATTATAGATGAATTAGAAGAAATGATTGATGCAGAAATTGATAGCTTTAAAATCGATGGAGTTTTAAAATCCTCAGAATACATCATCGAAGTGACGAAAAGATACCGCAAAGCGATTGATTTATGTGTAGAGGATCGGGATAAATATGAGGATGTTAAGGACGAGCTACTTCAAGAATTGGAAGAACTTCAACCACCTAATCGTCCATTAGATACTGGATTTTTCTTTAAAGAGACGGTTTATTAAACAAAAGAATAGGAGGAAAATAAGATGGCAATGATCATGCATGATAAAATATCACAAATTGTGGACGGAAAACGTGTAATTGTTAAGAAACCAGAATTATTAGCCCCAGCCGGTAATCTTGAAAAATTAAAAATTGCCGTTCATTATGGTGCTGACGCTGTATTTATCGGTGGCCAGGAATACGGTTTGCGATCAAATGCTGACAATTTTTCATTAGAAGAAATGGCTGAGGGTGTTCAATTTGCAAATAAATATGATGCGAAAATTTATGTAACAACAAATATATTTGCGCATAATGAGAATATGGATGGCTTAGATGAATATCTTAAGGGCTTAGAAGGGGCCGGTGTAACGGGGATTATTGTAGCAGATCCAATGATTATTGAAACCTGTCGTAAGGTTGCACCTAAACTTGAAGTACATTTAAGTACACAACAATCTTTATCAAATTGGAAGGCAGTCCAATTTTGGAAAGAAGAGGGCTTAGAGCGTGTTGTTCTTGCACGTGAAACGAGTGCTGAAGAAGTACGCGAAATGAAAGAAAAGGTCGATATTGAAATAGAAGCGTTTATCCATGGTGCGATGTGTATTGCCTATTCAGGTCGTTGTACATTAAGTAACCATATGACAGCACGCGATTCAAATCGTGGAGGATGCTGTCAATCATGTCGCTGGGATTATGATCTTTATCAACTAGAGGATACTGATGAACTAGCCCTTTACAATGAAGGTGATGCACCTTTTGCAATGAGTCCTAAGGATCTTAAGCTTATTGAATCAATTCCAAGAATGATTGAACTCGGTGTAGATAGCTTGAAGATTGAAGGAAGAATGAAATCAATTCATTATATTGCAACTGTTGTAAGTGTATATCGTAAGGTAATTGATGCTTATTGTGCTGATCCTGAAAACTTTAAAATTAAACAAGAATGGCTAGAAGAGTTGGATAAATGTGCAAATCGAGATACTGCTCCTGCTTTCTTTGAAGGAGTACCAGGGTTTAAAGAGCAAATGTATGGAAATCATAGCAAGAAGACGACTTATGATTTTGCAGGTTTAGTGCTAGACTATAATGAAGAATCAGGAATCGTGACATTGCAGCAGAGAAACTTTTTCAAGCCAGGTGATGAGGTTGAATTTTTTGGACCTGAGATTGAAAACTTTACTGTTGTGGTTGAAAAAATTTGGGATGAAAAAGGAAATGAACTAGATGCAGCACGTCATCCTTTACAAATTGTCAAATTTAAAGTTGACAAAACAGTCTTCCCGAATAACATGATGCGAAAGGGGATCTAAATAAGATGGGGAAGAAGCCAATTGTCATTGGCGTCGCAGGTGGTTCAGGGTCTGGTAAGACAAGTGTGACAAAATCAATCTATGAGCATTTTACAGGAAAATCAATCTTGATGATTGAACAAGATTTTTATTATAAAGACCAGAGCCACTTAGCATATGAAGATCGTTTAAATACAAACTATGACCATCCACTAGCTTTTGATAATGACTTATTAATTACTCACATTCATGATTTACTTGAATACAAAGCCATTGAAAAGCCAGTATATGATTACAAGCTACACACAAGATCAAGTGAAGTCATTGTTGTTGAACCTAAGGATGTTATTATTCTTGAAGGAATTTTAGTATTAGAAGATGAACGTCTTCGTGATCTAATGGATATAAAACTTTTTGTTGATACAGACGCTGACATTCGAATTTTACGCAGGATGTTACGAGATATAAAAGACCGAGGACGTACAATTGAGTCTGTTATTGAGCAATATGTTACGGTTGTAAGGCCAATGCATAATCAATTTATTGAACCAACGAAAAGATATGCGGACATTATCATACCCGAAGGTGGCCAAAATCATATTGCCATTGACTTAATGGTAACAAAAATTCAAACAATTCTTGAACAAAATTCCATTTTGTAATAACATAGCATAGACAAAGGAAATTTTATTGCGTTTCATTTTGACAATCAAACATGAAGAAGGACTTGATAAAAAGCAACCGCCAACCACTTCGAATTGGCGCTTGCTCTTTATCTTTATCTTTATATAATAAGAAAAGGGAACTAGGCATATGCTATCGGAAAGAGCCTTGTTAATTTTTTCTTAATCTTCCATGTCAAAAAGAGTGTAATAATAA
>JBEQAC010000073.1:0-14116 GCA_041640535.1 Bacillaceae bacterium | reverse complement strand
CCACTCACCTCCGCGTGATTTGTAGTTAATTGGTATCCCTATGGCTATAGATTTGCCAAAAAAGAGCTCAAAGCAAACGTTTCATTACGTTTTGTGCCTTGAGCGAAGCGAAAGGAATGGGTATAAAGATGAGAAATAGATTAATTCTCTGTTTATTAATATGTGGAATGTTATTGTATTACGGAATTCCTAATCTTTCATTTTCAGCAGAGGGGTTACAGGGAATATTTTCAGTTGCATGGTTGGTACTCGCCTTAATAGTTGTCGGTGGAAATTTAGTAGGTCTCCTTTATCCAACTAGACAAAGGACAAAACAATACATCCCTCAAAAGACTGCCTCACAAAAGAATCGGAAAATACGTCAATATCAATCATGAGTATAAGCTTTGATTGAATATAGCCTCTCACACCCTTATAATAAAGATTAAATGAAAAATTTAAATAATCATGATATTTACATAGATTGTTTTAGAGGGTGAAGAGCTTGGCAACAAAGCATGAGCAAATATTACAACATATTGATCAATTACCAATTGGTGAGAAAATATCTGTTAGACAGATTGCGAAGGATATGGGGGTTAGTGAAGGTACCGCTTATCGTGCGATAAAAGAGGCTGAGAACAAAGGATATGTTAGCACTATCGAAAGAGTAGGGACGATTAGAATCGAAAGGAAGAAAAAAGAAAATATAGAGAAACTAACCTATGCTGAAGTTGTAAACATTGTTGAGGGTCAAGTATTAGGGGGGAGAACTGGACTACATAAAACCCTTAATAAGTTTGTCATCGGTGCAATGAAACTAGATGCAATGAAAAGATATACAGGAGCAGGTAATTTATTAATCGTAGGAAATCGTACACAAGCTCAATTATATGCCTTAAACACTGGAGCAGCAGTATTAATAACTGGTGGTTTTGATACAGATGAAGATGTTAAAAGGCTTGCAAATGAGGTAGAATTACCGATTATTTCAACGAGTTACGATACTTTTACTGTTGCAACAATGATTAATCGTGCGATATACGATCAATTAATAAAAAAAGAAATTGTATTAGTAGAAGATATATTAACTCCTTTGGAATCCACTATTTATTTAACTAGTAGTGATACAGTTCAGAAATGGTATCATTTAAATAAGGAAACTGGTCATAGTCGTTTTCCTGTTATTGACACGTATTCGAAAGTGGTTGGAATGGTAACCTCAAAGGATGTAATGGGCCAAGAGGAAAGTGTACCAATTGATAAAATCATGACAAGACATCCAATGACGGTAAATGAAAAAACATCTGTAGCTTCAGCATCTCATATGATGGTGTGGGAAGGGATTGAAGTACTGCCTGTAGTAAATCAACAGAATCGATTACAGGGTATTATAAGTCGTCAAGATGTATTAAAGGCATTACAGATGATCGGACGTCAGCCTCAGGTAGGGGAAACGATCGATGATATTGTCAAAAATCAATTTGAGGATGTACAAACAGAAATTAAAGGTGAGGACATTTATAAATGTGGTGTTACTCCACAAATGACCAATTATTTAGGGACTATATCTTATGGTGTATTTACGACAATTGTAACAGAAGCGGCGAACAGAGTATTAAGGTCTTATAAAAAAGGCGATCTAGTGGTTGAAAATATAACAATTTATTTTATTAAACCTGTTCAAATTGAAAGTATGATAGAAATAAGGCCTAAAGTTTTAGAGGTTGGAAGGAAATTTGGGAAGGTAGATGTAGAGGTATTTAATGAAGGAATTGTCGTTGGAAAAGCGATGATGATGGTCCAGTTGATTGACCGTTAAAAAAAGGGGGGGCACGTAGTGCATCCCCTTTTAATTTTTTATTTCTGTTTTGCCTCTTCAATGACTAACGGTAAATAATGCTGGTATGCACGAAAGCCTGCCCAAACACTTCCTCCACCAACAAGAAGCAGTATCGCACTCACTACATATGAGACGACTGATGGGTGTATGAATAAAGTGTTGATAGCGAAAAAAACAACAAATAGACCTAATGCAATACTTGATTTTGAAGATAACCATCGTTTTTCAACGGGCCTTTTACTTCGAGCATATTTTACTTTATAAAAAAGATAGAATGCGAGTGAGGCAATAATCAGCATAACTAAAAAAGGCATGTTTAAGTTCCTCCATTACAATTTTCATACTCTATTTTAACGATTAAAATAAAAATAATCTAGTAAAACCCAATGAATAAATATTGTGAGGTAATAGAAATAAGAGTGTATTCATTCAATGGGAAAAAATAGTATAATAATATATCGAGACAAATTCTTAAGAGTAAAGGAGAAGAAGATGAAGGATCAGATAATAGAAACGATTAAACAATATGAAACAATTATTATACATCGCCATGTACGACCAGATCCAGATGCATATGGATCACAATGTGGGTTAGCCGAACTGATAAAATCTTCTTTTCCAAAAAAGAATGTGTATGTTGTTGGAAAGGACGAAGCCTCATTATCCTTTTTATCAAAAATGGATATTATTAGCGATGATGTTTACAAAGGAGCACTTGTTATCATATGTGATACTGCCAATCAGGAGAGAATCTGTGATGAGCGATACACATTAGGAGACTTCATCATAAAAATAGACCACCATCCAAATGATGATCCATATGGGGATTTAATATGGGTGGATACGACATCGAGTTCTACGAGCGAATTAATCTTCGAATTGTTTTTGCATGGAAAGGATTCTGTCTTAACATTGACAAACGAAGGAGCAAGGTTTATCTTTGCTGGAATCATTGGTGATACTGGTCGCTTTCTTTTTCCTAGTACAAATCCAAGGACCTTTACATATGCTGGCGAATTAGTTAAATATGATTTTTCTTTCCCAGACCTTTATGAGAATATCTATAAAACAAGTGATGAGGTTGCCCGCTTAAGTGGATATGTTCTTCAAAATTACAAAGTAATCAAAAAAGGAATTGCCTCTATGTCAATAACAAAGGATATATTGAAACAGTTTAATGTTTCACCAGCATATGCTTCACAACTTGTCAGTCTCTTAGGAAATATTGATGGCATTGTAGCTTGGGTCTTTTTTGTAGAGGAAGATGACCTAATTAGAGTTCGATTACGATCAAAAGGTCCTGTCATTAATAAAATCGCACAAAAGTATAGCGGTGGGGGTCATCCTCTTGCAGCTGGTGCTTCGATTTATTCATGGGAAGAAGCAGAAGCCGTTATTCATGACTTGCTTCGGACTAGGGACTGAACAATAAGTGTCGTTTTTTGTACGTTGACACTGCGTACAGTCCTCACAATTTTTTATCAAATAATTAACGTACTAAATCAATCTTCAAGGATAATTCAAGAGTTGTATCGAAATAAACAGCATAAATTTGAAGTTTGTACATTTTGTCGTCAAGGGGATATGACTTATTTTCAATCGCCTTTCTTAATAATTCCTTGTTTTTTGATACACTCTCTATATCCTTTGTAATTAAATGGTTTAGATCTCTAACTACTGCATCGGTTAAATTGTGTAGTGTTAATGGATCAATATTGAATTTCTTGTAATCAATGATTTCTACCCTGAAATCTTGAATTTTTAACTTTTTCTTATTTTCTTCATTTAATTTTGTATAATTTTCTATTAATGTATTTCGATTTTGTTCTAGGTTATAGATCCTGTCCTGTTGTTTCGCAATCAATTTCACTTGTTTTTCTTGAAAAACCCCATACTGAAATAAAAAAACAAACCAACTAATTAGTGCTCCTATGACGATACCTGCGAAAAAACGTTGCCAACCTGGTTTTTTATATAGTGGTGGAATTCTCATTATGAAATATGCTCCTGTGTCAGCCAAACGATGATTGTCCAGCCAGTTTGTGCTCCACCCATGGCGGAAATAATTAATAAAAATTGTTTAAGGATATCCTTTGTTTCCCCAAAGAATATTCCTCGTTCAAAGCTATAAAAAGCATCAAAGGTACCACCTATAGCTGCAACAAGTGCCCAGATTTTTAAACGGTTGGCCATTCTAAATACCTCAGTAAGTGGGGGTTCACCAGAAATAAAAGCACCAAATCCACCAATTAAGGCTCCTCCTAACAACACACCCAATGCAATAAAATAACTGTGTATAAATGCAGGCATAAATGCCTCTTTCATTTCCACGGTTCTTGGTCACCCTCTCTTACTAGAAAAGCATAAAAACCAGTCATAATTCATGTATATGGACAAACAGTTCCAAGTATGTTTTGATTTAGTTTAAAAGACTATAATTATTGTTAAGAAGGCTCGTATAGAAAGAAAGGTGGGATAACATTGTCATTTGTTCACCTTCAAGTAAAAAGTGCATATAGCTTACTCGCTAGTTCAGCTAGTGTGGAAGATTTGGTAAGGAGTGCAAGCGATCGGGGGTTTAAAGCCATCGCGTTGACAGATCAAAACGTTATGTACGGTGCTTTAACATTTTATAAAGAATGTTTAAAATACGGATTAAAACCCATTATTGGGTTAACTGCTTCAGTATTGGTGGATGAAAGATCTGATAAGGCGTGCCCACTTGTATTACTCGCAAAGAATATTCAAGGATACCGTAACCTATTAAAAATAAGTAGTATCATCCAAACCAAATCAAAAAATGGAATTCCAAAGAAATGGTTTAGACACTATAGTCAGGGATTAATTGGAATCTCACCAGGTTTGGGTGGAGAAATGGAGCAATATTTACTTGAGGATAAATGGGAAGAAGCGCAACAGTTAGTTGCTTTTTATAAGCAATGCTTTGAACAAGGAGATATTTATTTTTCATGTCAAAATCATGGGCTACAAGAAGAAAACATATTAAATAAAAAGATGATCATGTTTGGTCATGAAGTAAAAATACCAATTGTCGCTACAAACCAAGTTCGTTACATAAATAAAGACGATTCATTTGCATATGAGTGTCTCCTTATGCTTGAAACTGGTACGAAACTAACAGATGATTCTAGGGAAAAGCTAAAATCTAAAGAGAATTATTTAAAAACAATCTCGGAGATGATTGAGTTATTCTCAGATTCACCAGAATATATTGAACAAAGCTTAATCATTGCATCCAAATGTAATGTGGAATTAGAGCTCGGTAAAATAGAATTACCAAAATATCCTGTCCCGAATGATGAGCCTGCAAAAGATTATTTAGCAAGACTATGCCTGTCTGGACTAAGGGAAAGGTATAGCAGTCCAACAGATGAACACCTTGAAAGATTAACATATGAACTTGAGATTATCTCTAAAATGAACTTTAGTGATTATTTCCTCATTGTTTGGGATTTTATGAAATATGCTCATGAAAATGGCATTTTAACTGGCCCAGGTAGAGGGTCTGCAGCGGGATCTATTGTAGCGTATGTTTTAAGAATTACGGATGTAGATCCTATTAGGCATTCATTATTATTCGAACGTTTTTTAAATCCTGAGCGAATATCGATGCCAGATATTGATATTGACTTCCCTGATAATCGTAGAGATGAGCTTATAACCTATGTGGCTGGAAAATATGGACAGTTACATGTTGCTCAGATTATTACGTTTGGTACTTTTCAAGCTCGTGCAGCTCTTCGAGATATTGGAAGAGTAGTAGGGATATCAAGTAAGGAAGCTGACTATTTAGCAAAACAAGTGCCTCCAAGACTAGGCATTACCTTAGAGCAAGCATATAAGGAATCAAAAGGGCTACAAGAATATCTATCAAGGACCGAAACTGGAAAATTAATTTTTGAAACGGCCAGGAAAATTGAAGGACTACCAAGACATACATCAACACATGCCGCTGGTGTAGTCATTAGTGAAAAACCATTAACAGATATTATTGCGATTCAAGAAGGTCACAATGAGGTATATTTAACTCAGTTTTCAATGGATGCCCTTGAAGAAATAGGTCTATTAAAAATGGATTTCCTTGGTTTACGGAATTTAACTCTTATTCATGACATTCTGACGCTAATCCGGAAAATTACGAAACAGCAAATACATCTCGATTCCATTCCTATCAATGATTCCTTAACGTACTCACTACTAAGTAGTGGAGATACAACCGGTATCTTCCAGTTAGAATCTAGTGGGATGAGAAACGTATTAAAGACATTAAAACCAACAGAATTTGAGGATATTGTTGCTGTAAATGCTTTGTATCGACCTGGTCCTATGGAGAATATTCCAACTTATATCAATCGTAAGCATGAAAAAGAGCCAATAGAATATCCTCATCCTGATCTTGAACCTATTTTAAGTAAAACCTATGGTGTCATTATATACCAAGAGCAGATCATGCAAATAGCCTCTAAAATGGCCGGTTTCTCACTAGGGGAAGCAGATTTATTAAGAAGAGCCGTTAGCAAAAAAAAGAAAGATGTCCTCGATCAAGAACGAGAGCATTTTGTAAATGGTTGTTTAAGAAAGGGATATGAAAAATCAGTAGCTGAGGCAATTTATGATTTAATTGTCCGATTTGCTAATTATGGATTTAACCGAAGCCATGCAGTTGCTTATAGTTTGATCGCGTATCAACTAGCTTATTTAAAGGCGAACTATCGAATCTATTTTACTGCTGCGTTATTAACAAGTGCAATCGGAAATGACGATAAGCTCGCCCAGTATATTCGCGAAGCTAAACAAATTGGAATAAATATTCTTCCTCCCTCTATTAATAAAAGTAGGTACCCTTTTTTAATAGAAAAAAACGGAATTCGCTTTAGTTTAAGTGCAATTAAAGGGGTTGGAGTGGCTGCTTTAAGAGAAATCATTGATGTTCGTACTAAAAAACCGATTCGAGATCTATTTGACTTCTGTATCCGAATACCGACAAGAAATGTAAATCGTAGAGTTTTAGAGTCCCTTATTTGTGCAGGAGCATTTGATGAATTTGAGGTAGATAGAGCTACGCTTTTGGCTACCATTGATGTGGCAATGGAGCATGCAGAGCTTGTTTCTCCGAAAAATTCCAATCAGGTTGATTTATTTGATGATGAAGATTTTTTGATTAAACCGAAATATGTAGTAATTGAACCTTTTACACAGGAAGAAAAATTAAGGTTTGAAAAAGAGGCACTAGGCTTCTATTTATCAAGCCACCCTGTATCATCATATACCAGTAGGTTAAAGGGACATAATCTAACTCAAATTATTGATTTATATTCCCAACCAGCGCCAAAATCAAAAGTAAGAGTTTGTGCTTTTATTACTGCTGAACGAACAATTCGGACCAAAAAAGGTGAAGTAATGGCATTTTTAACTTTGAGTGATGAAACCGGAGAGATAGACGCGGTAGTTTTTCCACTTATTTATAATAGGTATTCTAAAAACTTTAAAAAAGGTGAGATTGTCTATCTAGATGGGAATGTAGAACTTCGTGAACAGCGTCCTCAATTTATTGTAAAGGAGAACCTAAGTTTAGATGATATAACGTCTTCTGATCGAAAGAGTTCTGGGCATATTCTGTATGTGAAAATAGAAAATAAACATCAACTAGACGAAACGTTTGCTAAGCTTAAAGAAATATTAAAGCAATATGTTGGACAGACAGCCGTTGTTATTTACTACGAAGACAAACAAAAATCAATTGCCTTACAAAGGGAATACTGGGTATCACCATCAAACAGCTGTATAGCAGAATTAAAGCAATTATTAGGAGAGACTAATGTCATACTAAAATAATTCGATGTACAAGTACAAAAATTATGTTAATATTGTAAAAGAAGTCAACGTGGTCAGACCACCCATTTGATTGTGAGGAAAGCAAGCTATAGTGTACATTACGGGGAGTGAGATGAAAATGACTTTACGTGAAGAAGCATTGCATATGCATTATGTACATAAGGGAAAGTTAGAATCAAAATCAAAAGTGCCAGTTAGAAATGCAAAAGATTTAAGCCTTGCATACTCTCCTGGTGTAGCAGAACCATGCAAAGATATTTATGACGACAAAAATAAGGTATACGATTATACAATGAAAGGAAATATGGTTGCTGTTGTTACAGATGGTACAGCTGTACTAGGGCTTGGTAATATTGGTCCGGAAGCTGCACTGCCTGTTATGGAAGGAAAGGCAGTCCTATTTAAAAGCTTTGCAGGTGTTGATGCGTTTCCTATTTGTTTAAATACGACAGATGTGGAAAAAATTATTGAGACAGTTAAATTACTCGAACCGACCTTTGGTGGTGTAAACTTAGAGGATATTGCTGCTCCTAATTGCTTTGTCATAGAGGAACGTCTAAAAAAGGAAACGAATATTCCTATTTTCCATGATGACCAGCATGGCACAGCAATCGTTACTGTTGCTGGTTTAGTGAATGCACTTAAGCTAGTCGGTAAAACCATGTCAGAAATTAAAGTCGTTGCCAATGGTGCGGGAGCAGCAGGTATTGCAATTATAAAACTTTTATACCGATACGGTGTGCGGGACATCATTATGTGTGATTCGAAAGGGGCAATCTTTGAAGGTCGCACATATGGTATGAATACAGTAAAAGCAGAGGTTGCAACTTACACAAACCGTGAAAAAATTGAAGGAAGTCTAGAAGACGTTATAAAGGAATCAGATGTTTTCATTGGTGTTTCAGTAGAAGGGGCATTAACTTCAAATATGATTAAAAGCATGAAAGAAGATGCCATTATTTTTGCGATGGCAAACCCAAATCCTGAGATTATGCCACAAGAAGCAATGTCTGCAGGTGCCAAAGTGGTTGGAACTGGCAGGTCTGACTTTCCAAATCAAGTAAATAATGTACTAGCATTCCCAGGGATTTTTAGAGGGGCATTAGATGTGAGGGCAACACATATAAATGAACAAATGAAAATGGCAGCCGTTGAGGCAATCGCCTCCCTCATTGAAGTTAAAGATTTAACTGCTGACTATGTCATACCAGCACCTTTTGATCCTAGAGTTGCCCCAGCAGTAGCTGCAGCAGTAGCAAAAGCGGCGATGGAAACGGGAGTAGCAAGGATTTCAATAGATCCAAAAGAAGTATCTGAAAAAACAGCACGATTGGCCATTATCGGACAAGGTGAGTGATGATTGGTAGTGACATCTACTAAACTTTATATAGAAATAGTAAAAAAAATACAAGATATGATTCAAGAAGATGGACTGGGGATTGGAGATAAAATTCCTTCAGAAAGAGAACTCTCAGAACGTTTAAAAGTTGGACGGTCCTCTGTTCGAGAAGCATTACGTGCGTTAGAACTTTTAGGTTTAATCGAAACAAGACGTGGAGAAGGGACTTTCATTAAAGATTTCGGTGATCATCAGTTAGTTCAATTACTTGGCCCCTTTATTCTACAGGGGATAAAAAAGAAAAGTGATTTATCTGAGACGAAGTACCTTATAGAACGAGATTGCATAACCTTAGCTTGTAAACGAATATCGTCCACTCAATTGAATTTTTTAGAGGAAAAAGCCTTATCCAATGAGCTATCCATCGATCTTTTATTAAAAACTTTAGTTGAATCAACTGATAACCTATTACTATTAAGAATTTGGCTAGTCTTAAATGAATATTTTAATGTTTCTACTGCTTTTGATTATAAGCTTAACTTCTTAGATTTTAATGAAATAATAGAAGGACTTAAAGCGGGAGATACCGAAAGAGTATTAATCGAGTACAACACATTTGCAAAAAAATATATGAACAGTCGTAGTGAAGATATTGTTCCAAGTTTTGATGGTAGAAAAAAAATCTAAAATCTTAATCAGGGAACGTAAGGAGGTTTCTGCTTGTTAAAGGATCTTTTTGTTAAGAAGAAGAAATATGCAGCAATTCCCTCTGAGCACGCTAAGCAGGATGTACCAGAAGGGATTATGACGAAATGTCCAAACTGCAAAAAAATTATGTATACAAAAGAACTATCTAAGAGTTTAATGGTCTGCATGAATTGTGACCATCATTTCCCAATGTCTGCCTATGAAAGGATAGAGGGATTATTAGATGAAGGAACTTTTATTGAATATGATAAAAATATGATATCGGAAAATCCATTGAATTTCCCAGATTACCTAAACAAAGTGGAAAAAGATCGTCAAAAGACAAAGCTGAACGAAGCTGTTTTAACAGGAGAAGGTGAAATATCCGGTTGCAAATTAGTGATCGCTGTCATGGACTCGGGCTTTAGAATGGGAAGCATGGGCTCTGTTGTTGGAGAAAAAATTACTCGTGCGATAGAAAAGGCCATGGAATTAAAAGTACCATTCCTTATTTTTACTGCTTCTGGTGGAGCTAGAATGCAAGAAGGTGTCCTGAGTTTAATGCAAATGGCAAAAACAAGCTCAGCATTAAAGCTATTTAGTGACCAAGGTGGGTTAATTATCACAGTAATGACACATCCAACAACTGGAGGTGTGTCAGCAAGTTTTGCATCTTTAGGTGATTATAATTTTGCAGAACCACGGGCCTTAATCGGATTTGCTGGTCGAAGAATCATTGAGCAAACCATACGAGAAGAGCTTCCAGAGGATTTTCAAACATCTGAATTTCTATTAAAACATGGTCAATTAGATGCCGTTATTCACAGACATGATTTAAAAGAAACGCTTGGAAATGTACTTGAACTACATCAAGTGGGAGGTGAGGTTCGTTGGTAGGTGAACTTGAGTTCGAAAAACCAGTGATTGAACTTAGAAAAAAGATCGTTGAATTAAAAGAATTTACAAAAACGACGGATGTAGATTTAACGGATGAGATAGAAAAGCTAGAAACAAGATTAGAGAAATTAGAAAATGATATATATGGAAACATGAAGCCTTGGGACCGTGTGCAAATTGCTCGACATCCTGAAAGGCCAACGACACTCGATTACATTGAACAATTATTTAGCCAATTTCTTGAGGTTCATGGTGATCGTTATTTTGGAGATGACGAGGCAATTGTTGGTGGAATTGCTAAATATCATGGCTTACCAGTAACCGTGATTGGACATCAACGAGGAAAAGATACAAAAGAAAATATTCGAAGAAACTTTGGGATGCCACATCCTGAAGGATATCGAAAAGCTTTAAGATTAATGAAGCAAGCGGACAAATTTAATCGACCAATTATTTGTTTCATTGATACAAAAGGTGCTTATCCAGGAAAAGCTGCTGAAGAACGAGGACAGAGTGAAGCAATAGCGAAAAACTTGTTTGAGATGGCAGGCTTAACTGTACCAGTCGTTTGTATTGTCATTGGTGAAGGTGGTAGTGGTGGTGCATTGGCATTAGGTGTAGGAAACCATGTGCATATGCTCGAAAACTCAACGTATTCCGTTATTTCTCCAGAAGGAGCGGCTTCGATTTTATGGAAGGATGCATCCCTTGCGAAAAAAGCAGCAGAAACAATGAGAATTACCGCCCCCGATTTAAAAGAACTAGGTGTCATTGATGAAATTATTCCTGAAGTAAAGGGCGGAGCTCACAAAGATGTAGTGGCACAAGCACAAGCAATTGATGTCGTGTTAAAAGAGTCACTAAAAAGTTTACAACATCTAACAAAAGAGGAATTAATACAACATCGTTATGACAAATTTAAAAAGATGGGTCAATTCCAAAAAATTGACGATTTTATTGGTATTCAGTAACAAAAGCGTGTATCCTAAAGAGGATGCACGTTTTTTACGGCCAGAATTTATATTCATAAATTCTGATTGCATAAGTGCAAATAGGCAGTGGCCTGCGCAGCTTGGCACCAGCCAAGTTTACTAATGATTTTTTAAATATTCACATCTTCTCTATTGTTTTAAAATTTTCTTCATGGTATGTTAAAAACATTGTATAACAGTAGTATTAAAAAGAAGGAACCAAGTAAAAAATACTAATTATAAATTTGCCTTCTTTTAAAGGTAACTATTTGATGAGGTGAAATAATGAAAAAAATTGGTGTATTAACTAGTGGTGGAGATTCACCTGGAATGAATGCAGCGGTACGTGCGGTAGTTCGAAAAGCAATCTATCATAATATTGAAGTTTATGGAGTTTACCAAGGATATTCAGGGTTAATGTCTGGACAAATTAAGAAATTAGAACTTGGATCTGTAGGTGACATTATCCACCGAGGCGGAACAAAATTGTTCACGGCAAGAAGTGAGGAATTTAAAACGCTTGAAGGTCAAAAAAAGGGAATTGAACAACTAAATAAATTTGGAATCGAAGGACTTGTTGTTATTGGTGGAGATGGTTCATATCGTGGAGCTAAGAAACTAACAGAGCATGGATTCCCATGTGTTGGAGTACCAGGAACCATTGATAATGATATACCAGGTACCGATTTCACAATTGGGTTTGATACAGCTTTAAATACGGTGATTGATGCCATTGATAAAATACGAGATACGGCAACATCTCATGAACGTACATATGTAGTTGAGGTAATGGGAAGACATGCAGGTGATATAGCTCTGTGGTCAGGATTAGCTGGTGGAGCAGAGACAATCTTAGTTCCAGAAGAAAATTATGACATGGATGACATTATTGCACGCTTAAAACGCGGTCATGATCGAGGTAAAAAACATAGCATTATTATCGTTGCTGAAGGCGTTGGTAGTGGTGTTGAGTTTGGTAAGAGAATTGAAGAGGCAACACAATTAGAAACTCGAGTAAGTGTTTTAGGACATATTCAAAGAGGGGGCTCTCCAACTGCCTTTGATCGTGTATTGGCAAGTAGACTAGGAGCACGAGCAGTTGAATTGTTGTTAGAAGGTAAGGGTGGACGTGCTGTTGGTATTCAAAATAACAAGCTGGTTGACCATGATATATTAGAAATTTTAGACCAACCGCATACAATTGACTCTACGATGTATCAACTCTCTAAGGAATTATCAATTTAGATTGTCTTTGTGGAATCGGTCTCACTTTTCCTCTGAGATAGATGTTTTTTGTATCTATCTTAGAGGGTTTATTTAAGAACTTATATATTTTTTTAGTCGTAATTGCAGTTTATAGGAGGATAATTAGAATGCGTAAAACGAAAATTGTTTGTACTATCGGGCCTGCTAGTGAAAGCGTTGAAAAGCTTACACAACTTATCGAAGCGGGTATGAATGTTGCTCGTTTAAATTTTTCACATGGAGATTTTGAAGAGCATGGTGCTAGAATCCAAAATATACGTGAAGCTTCAAAACTAACAGGAAAAACCGTTGCAATTTTACTTGATACAAAGGGTCCAGAAATTCGTACAAATACAATGGAGAACGGTGCAATTGAACTGAAAGAGGGTTCGAATGTAATCGTTTCTATGGAAGAAGTTGTTGGTACTGCTGAAAAATTCTCAATTACATATGCAGGATTAATGGAGGATGTTGTTCCAGGATCTAAAATTTTACTTGATGATGGCTTAATTGGCTTAGAGGTCCTTCATGTAGATAAAGATAAGAACGAAATTCTAACTAAAATTTTAAATAGTGGAACTCTTAAAAATAAAAAAGGCGTAAACGTACCAGGTGTTAAAGTTAACCTGCCAGGTATAACGGAAAAAGATGCAAAAGATATAGTATTTGGGATTGAACAAGGGGTAGATTTTATTGCAGCCTCATTTGTTCGCCGTGCATCTGATGTTTTAGAAATTCGCGAGTTATTAGAAGAACATAATGCTGGAGACATTCAAATTATCCCTAAAATTGAAAATCAAGAGGGTGTAGATAATATTGACGAAATATTAGAGGTTTCTGATGGTCTCATGGTTGCACGTGGAGACTTAGGAGTAGAAATCCCTGCTGAAGAAGTACCTCTAGTACAAAAAGAGTTAATAAAAAAATGTAATGCTGCTGGAAAGCCAGTTATCACTGCAACACAAATGCTTGATTCTATGCAACGTAACCCTCGTCCAACGCGAGCTGAAGCAAGTGACGTTGCGAATGCGATCTTTGATGGAACAGATGCGATCATGCTTTCTGGTGAAACAGCTGCGGGTTCTTATCCTGTCGAAGCAGTTCAAACAATGCATAACATTGCGAAAAGAGCAGAGGAAGCTCTAGGGTATCGTGAAATCCTTTCAAAACGCAGCAAGCAATCTGGGATAACAATCACAGATGCAATCGGTCAATCTGTTGCACATACTGCACTAAACCTAGATGTGGCTGCAATTCTAGCATCTACTTCAAGTGGCTATACTGCAAAGATGATTTCGA
>JBEQAC010000072.1:0-14194 GCA_041640535.1 Bacillaceae bacterium | reverse complement strand
AGGTTATAAACCCTCGAAAAGACCTAACAAACTGGTTGCATCTGCAACAGCTAGTATTGTTTCACTTGTCTTATTTTTCATTATTGTTATTGCATATGGCTTTACGATGGACATGATGACACTCGTTACACTATTCGTTTTTATTATGGCTTTCAATGTGTTTAGAAGAGAATATCGATATTCTAAAAGTCAAAAATAAGATATGTGCACAAAAAATACACTGCAATAGCAGTGTATTTTTTTATCCTTTGTTTGCAATTTAATAATCAATCTCCGCCTCTAACTTTTCTGGATTGATTAAAAAGCATCCATCTTTTTCAACATCAATTAATTTCCTTCTTTTTAATTGGTTAATGGTCCGACTCATCGTTTCTCTCGTTGTTCCGATCATATTCCCCAATTCCCTATTTGTAAAATGCGTTGTGATTTTATATCTTTCACCTATTTGCTCTCCATTAGATTTACATAACCGAAGCAATAAACTAATAATCTGTTCATACGTATCTCGGAGAATTTGTTCCTCTAATCGATTCTGCAAATCAATAATTTTTTCCCCTAATACCTTTAATAACTTCACACTTAACTCAGGATAAAGCAGTAGATTTTCCTCGAATTTTATTATTGGTATAACGATTAACTCAGCCGTTTCGACTATTTCAGCATGTGCTGGGAAGGATCCTTTTCGAAAGAAACCTGCGTGGGGAAACATTTCTCCAGGCTGAAGAATGGAAACGATTTGTTCCTTCCCGGATACATCTGTTCTGTGGATCTTTACAAGACCTGAATGAATAAAAAATACACGATCAAGCGGATCACCTTGCATGAACACAAAAGATCTTGACTTATATACTCTCATTTGCGAAATTTCAACAATGGGCTGAAGCTCTTCTTCAGAAAGATCCTTAAAAAGGGATACACCTTGTAAGTGTTTTTTTATCACCTCTAATTTCATCAATAACCAACTCCTTCAAAACAAAAAATTTCTTACTTCTATTCTAACAATACAAAAATAACAAGTCGTGATAAAAATCATATTTATAGTACTTGCACATTAAATCCCGAAGGAAATTCCGGTTTCCACTATGATGAAGTTAATAAGCTAAACGTGATTTACATCACCTCTTGATTGCTCCACTATTGTTATTCTAACTTTAGAAAGAAAAATTAAAAATATTGGAGGCAAAAACATGACATATACATTTACTGAAACTTCTATTGTTGGAGATATTGTTACGAAATTCCCAAAGGCTGGTGATCTATTCAAATCCTATCGAATCGATTTTTGTTGCGGTGGAAACAGACCTCTTATTGAAGCAATTCAAGAAAGGAATTTATCATCAGAAGAAGTTTTAACAAATCTTAACAAACTATATGAGGAGACAAAAACTTTACAAGATTCTAGAATTGCATGGGAGACAGCTTCATATAACGAATTAATTGATTTTATCATTAATAAACACCATCGTTATTTAAATGAAGAATTGCCAATGCTTAGTCCATATGTGACAAAAGTTTTACGTGTCCATGGAGCAGAGAAACCTCATCTAGCAAAGATTCACCGTTTATTCCATGAGTTAAAAACAGAATTAGAACAACATTTAATTAAAGAAGAAACAGAAGATTTCCCTCTTATTCTTGCATATGAGGAAAATCCAACAGCTGATAACTTTAACAAATTAGATAAAGTCGTAAAAGAATTAGAGAATGAACATAGCCATGCTGGTAACATTCTAAAAGAGCTTCGTGAAATTACAAATGATTTCACTCCACCACTTGGAGCATGCGGTACGTACCGTCTTGTATACCAACGCCTTGAAGCTCTTGAAGCTGATTTATTTGACCATATTCATTTAGAAAATAATATTTTGTTCCCACGCGCGATTGCTAACTAATGAAAAAAACACTCTCCCGGACATGCCTAATAAGCATGTCTATTTTTTATAGTTAAGTAAAAAAAGATGGAGTTAACAATCCCCATCTCATTCATTATTCATATTCAGAAGGATCTATTAGGAAAGAATAGATTAAAAAAATAAACAAAGTAATGGCCATTGTAATATATCCCCATCCAAGCGTAATCTGCTCATCTAATAAATAGTTGTTACAAAGCTGTACAGGGGTGATTGTATATAATAAGCCTAATCCAATAAAAGCAGTTGTGAAACCAACCATTATGATATTCTTTACTCTATTACTAATTTTAGGCCAGCTATCTCTTAATGGTACTCCTGCTAAAAATGGTAAACTAACAAATTTGAACACTTCTACAAACCAGATAGTTAAAGCATCATCCATTGCTCTTGGAATCATCCAATAAAGATTAATAATCGCAAACAATAAAATTCCAGGGATGCCATTACCATTCCATTTATCAAAAAACCGCGGACACCTTTTGGTCAAAAATGGTGCCATTAGGAAGCCAGAAATCATTAATAGTGGCATTTGCATATGCATATGCATGATCATAATCGACTCGAGTACATCTCTAACTGGAGGAGTCGCCATGAATACGTACATAAATAAACCAGTATAAAATTGCTTCATGACTCACTCCCCCGCTTCTTTATCTAGAATTCTTTCTATCTTTATTGCCGCTTCCTCTACTTGGGTATAATCCATCACTTCGATCAATTTCCCTTCTTTATCTAACAAATAGAAGGCTGAATTATGTGCAAAATTGCCATCATTATCTGGAATGACAATCACCCCGAAGTTTTTTAACAATAAATCTAACTCTTGCTGGTTTGGGATTCTGGCCATCCTCCATGTTTCACCATCACTATTAAAATGATCTTTATATTGATCTAGTTTTTCTGGATCATCCCGAGTAGGGTCAAAGCTTAAGCTTAAAAAAATTAGACCGTCTCCAATATATTCTTTTGGAATTAACTCATATACTTTTCCCATATTTAGCTCTAACTCTATACACACCGTCATGCATGATGTATAGAAAAAAGTAATAAGTACATGCTTACCCTCGAATTCAGAAATCGTATAGTTCCTTCCTTTACTATCCTCTATTTTTATATCAGGAAATTGAGGATTTTCTTTCATCAATTGGTTAACTCTTGCTGTTTCAGCTGTAAATGAAGAAAATCCCTCTGTTCCTGTAAAAAATAACCCAAATCCAAACATCATAACGAAAAAACACGCATAAGTAGTATGACGATTTTTATTCACATCAATCACTTCCAAATTTATTGAATTTATGCATTCTAGTAAAAAAGAGATAGCAAATCGCTATCTCTTTTTCAAACTTACCAAGTCTTAAACGGTGGCGAACCTGGAGGTGCATTTGTAATAAAATCAACGATTGGAATTACATAAGCCATTGCAACAAGGGCAAGCATTAACACAATCCACAGACCCCAACGTTCGGTCCAATATGGAGTATATGTTTCGTGATCCTCTGGTTCTGCGATAGGAAATTCAGTTTCACCTTTTGGAGCACGGAACATTAGATAAAATACTGCATACACCTGGAGAACCACACCTATGAATAACAATGTTCCTCCAACTGCTAGGAAAATTAGATAGGGATCCCAACTCAATGCAGTAGCATTTTCAAAATACGTTGTATACGAAGTTCTACGTGGTGCTCCAAGTAATCCAACCCAGTGCATTGCGCCTGACATGAATATCATACCAAGTGCCCAAATAATGGTTTGGATCACACCTAAGCGATTAATTTCTGGTGTTAATACCCGTTTAGAAACATAAGGGACGAGCCAATAACTAATTCCAAAAAAGGTTAAAATAACGGATGTACCTAAAGTTAAATGAAAATGGCCGACAACCCATAATGTATTATGCGCAAGTTGGTTAAGTTGGAAGGTTGTTTGAACAATTCCTCCCGCTCCACCTGGTATAAACGCAAGCATCGCCACCATTGGTGCTAAAAATCGGACATCTCCCCATGGTAATTTTTTTAACCAACCAAGTAATCCTTTACCACCTTTTCTCCTTCCAGTACGTTCAAATACAGCAAACATAGCATAAGCTGTCATTAAAGAAGGAAATCCAATCGCTAAACTCATAAAGACGTGAATATATTTAACTGTTTCAGATATTCCTGGATCAATAATTTGATGGTGAAACCCACCAGGAATATTCATAATAACAAGTAAAACAATGACTACACGAGTGATAGTATCACTAAACCTTCTCCCGCCAATCACTTTTGGTACTATAACATACCAAGCTGAAACCGCAGTTAAATACCAAATATTTACTAGAGTATGACCAAAAGCCCAAAAAAGAGTACGACTTAGCATGACATTGATCGTTTCAACCCATCCAAATGCCCACGGGATAATCGTTAAGACTTCTATTGCTACAGGGATACTACCGAAAAACAATAGGACAAATACTCCTGTCGCAAAATAAGAAATAATGGGTACATGTTTTCCTTTATTTTTCTTTCTCCAATCTGCAACGTTGATAAACGCTCCAAATGCACACATCCATACCCCAAGGACGATGAACACTAACCCAATATAAAAATATGGAGAGGCTGCCATCGGAGGATAGAAAGTATATAAAACAGTGGCCTTATTCATTAATATAGGAATGACTGCAAATACAAACCCGACCATCTTCAATGAAAATCCGATCCATGCCATCTTTCTTACCTTTGGGAGTAGTCCATCTAAAGTATGTGAAAGAGCCGCATAGAAATAACCAATGGTGAAAAACGCTGTCAAAACAAGGACTAAAAGTACACCATGAGCAGTTAATACCTGATAGTAATTAAACCAGGTAGGTAATTCTAAAAGGCCAGCGCGGTTTAACCCTTGTAATAAACCTAATACACCTCCAAGAAGGAGCGCGGTGAATGATACAAATAAATAGGTTCTTGTGATTCTTGCGTCTTCAAGCCCTATTCCTAAAGTTTTTGTTACTTGTTGTCTAATTGGTGTTGAAAAGACCGTTTCCAAAATGATCCCCCCTTTATTTCACAGTAATGGTTGTCGCCATTGCCTGATGCCCTATCCCGCAATATTCATTGCAAAGTACTAGATATTCTCCAGGCTTATCAAACTTCTGTGTGATTTTTTGGATATGTCCAGGTGTTACCATTGCATTGATATTCGTTCCAGCAACTTGAAAACCATGGGTAACGTCTTTTGATGTCAATGTAAAGTGAACGGTTGAACCAGCTGGAATTTCAATTTTATTTGGAGTATAACTAAATACTTGTAATGTCATGACAACTTCATATTCATTTTCCCCGATTTGTTTTAAGCCTGGATTATCAAAAGGGGCAGTTTGATCTACCTTTTGAGGATTAATGGTTTCCATATGACTTGGTGGCCCCATTCCTAGTGCAAATGTTTGATAACCGGTAATAATCATAAATATGAGGATCATTCCAAAGCTTGCTGTTAGCCAGATAACCTCAGAGCGATGTAACTTCATCTAAATTCCCCCTATACCCTAGCCATATATAGCCAGAAAAATAATAAATAGTTTGCAAATATAACTGCAGCTACCACTCCTACTGAAAACAAAGTTCCTTTGGTTGTCTCATGTTCAGCAGTGGTTTTAACCTCTAAATCACCTTCTTGACCTTCTCTTGAAAACTCCATCTCTTCATCTCCTTTGCTATCGTTCTTCCAACTTTAGACTAACAAAATATAAAACTCGGAAAAGTGATGCGCATCACGCTTTTAAATTTATTGTCCCTTGAGCAAAAAAAACTTCTTCATGAGAAGAAGCTAAGAAATATTTCATATAATTTTAGGTATATAACATTTTGATTATTTTAGCTTTAGATAATTCTAGAAGAGTGATTCATTTCCTCAACTGTTTCAATCTCAAAACCTAAATCTAGCAACATCTTATGGTCTTCCGTTTCTTCTTGACCAGTTGTAGTTAAATAATCCCCTACAAAAATGGAGTTTGCAGCGTATAAGCCGAGTGGTTGTAATGAACGAAGATTGACTTCTCTTCCGCCAGAAATTCGTATTTCTTTTGTTGGATTAATAAATCGAAACAAGGCTAAAACTTTCAGACAATATAGTGGTTTGAGTACATTTGTCCCTTCTAATGGTGTTCCATCAATGGCGTGCAGAAAATTCACTGGAATTGAATCGGCATCAAGTGCTTTTAAGCTTTGCGCCATATCAATCACATCCTGTTTTGTTTCCTTCATCCCAACAATAACTCCTGAGCATGGAGACAAACCTGATTCTTTCACTACTTCTACCGTATTTACACGATCATCATATGTATGTGAAGTTGTAATATTGTTATGATTTCTTCTTGACGTATTCAAATTATGATTATATCGATCGACACCCGCTTCTTTTAAACGTATCGCTTGTTCAGTTTTTAATATTCCAAGACACGCACAAATCTTTAACCCATATGTGCTCTTTATTTCTTTTACCGCATCTACTACTTGATCAATCTCTTTATTAGAAGGTCCTCTCCCACTTGCAACAATACAATACGTACCAATATTTAGATCATGTGCCCGCTTTGCTCCTTCAAGAAGAGTCCTTTTATCTACCATTTTATACGTTTTGATAGGTGCTTCTGAAACAATTGATTGTGAACAATATCCACAGTTTTCAGGACATAAACCTGATTTTGCATTCATAATCATATTAAGCTTTACTTTTTTCCCATAATAATGCTTACGAATTTGAAAAGCTGCATGCATGAGTAGCAAGATTTCATCATCCGGGCATTCTAAAATTGAAAGTGCCTCTAGACTAGTTAATTCCTTTCTATCTAATACTTTATCAGCTAATTCCATCCATTGATTCATTTTCCTACCCCCACCGGCTATAATTGTTAACTTAATTTAATAATAAGTTAACATATATTCTTCTGCTTTACTATTAATTTATAAAAAATTTACAAAAATGGTATATTTTTTTGTCTCTACTTAATGCCTAAGTCTTAGGGAATTTTATTATTCTAATTCTATCAACATTCTTATCTATCTATAGCCCTACAAAAAATTACTTCTTATTCCGTAGTTTTTTAAAAAACAGTCTTTTATATCTATTTTTTATCATTAACACTATCTTAATAGTCTCTTAATCTGTCATTAAACTTCATCTATTAACTTAGTTATAGAGCCTGACTAGACTAAGGCTTACATAACCATAAATTTAGGAGGCAATCGAATGGAAAAGAATGGTTTAAACAGAAGAGACTTTTTAAAGGTTGGTGGAATGAGTACACTTGCATTAACTTTAGGTACTACAGGTCTTTTATCTGTAGATGGACAAGCTAAAACTTTCGCGGCTGGTACAGAAAATAATCCAACTAGTGGCTTTGGTGGATATGGTCCTCTAATTCCAGATCCGAATGGAATTCTAGATCTTCCAAAAGGCTTTCATTACAAAATTATTTCCAGAGAAGGCGACTTGATGACAGACGGTAGCAAAATCCCTGGAGCTTTTGATGGAATGGCAGCTTTTGAAGGTCCTAACAATACAACCATTCTTGTTCGTAATCATGAATTATCAACAGGTCCAGCTTTTGGAAAAAACCCTTATAATCCGAATGCTCAAGGTGGTACAACAGCTCTTGTTGTAGGTCGAAATCGTGAAGTAATCAAAGAATATGTTACCTCATCAGGTACAATACGAAATTGCGCCGGTGGAGCGACACCTTGGGGCACTTGGTTAACTTGTGAAGAGAACCGTTCCGCGGGACACGGATATGTATTCGAAGTAGATCCACAGCAACCTGAAAACGAGTTGTCCAAAACCCCAATAAAGGAAATGGGGCGTTTTTCTCACGAAGCTTGTGCTATCGACCCTTCGACAGGATATGTGTACTTAACCGAGGATGCAAGCCCAAGTTATCTTTACCGTTTTATACCAAATGACTTGAGCCAAAAGCCAGGTTCATTACAAAAAGGCGGTACACTTTATGCAGCAGCAATTGAAGCGGTAACTGATCCAGCCGCAAGCAATTTTAAAACAGGACAAACATTTAAAATTGTTTGGAAGGAAGTAGATCCACATTGGTGCCGTGAGGAAGCTAATGCTCAAAACTGCATTAAGTTCTCTAGACTTGAGGGAGCGTTCTTCCAAGAGGGTGTGTTCTGGTTCGATGATACCTCTGCCGGTGAAAAAAAACTTGGACGCGTTTATCGTTATGTACCTCACACGAATACATTGGAACTTTTCTATGAAGGAAATGATGCAAGAGAAATGGAATATCCCGACAATATCTGCTGTACTCCTTGGGGCGACCTTTGGTTTGTAGAAGATGGTGCTGGACAAGATCGCATTATGGGAATTACCCCAGAAGGCAAAGTATATCCTTTTGGTGCTAACCGTTTAAATGATAGTGAATTTGCAGGTCCAACCTTCTCGCCAGATGGAAACACACTTTTTGTTAATATTCAAACCCCAGGTATAACCTTTGCGATTTGGGGACCGTTCCAACGCAGAAACTCTGCACGCGCAAGGGAAATGTCCTTTGCTGCTCCTAAGAATCTTGCACCGCAAGTTTCGGAAAAAGTGGCCAAGGCAGCCGAGGCGCAAGGTATGTCCATTCTAGAAGCGGCAGCATTCGAGCGCCACGGAGTAAACTTATAATATTCTAACATCATAAGGAGGTTCAAACATGCTTCAAAACATTGGAATCCCAGGGTTAATCCTCTTATTGGTCCTAGCTCTCATCATTTTCGGTCCTTCAAAGCTACCCGAAATTGGCCGAGCCTTTGGAACAACCTTAAAGGAATTTAAAAAAGCAACCCGTGAATTAGTAAATGGTGACGACAACCAACCAAAAACGGAAGAAAAAACGACACTACATACAATTGATCAAACGAACAAAAAAACAGGAAGCTAACTGACAGATAGATGTAGGTAGGCCTTTTCTCTGCTTACATCTATCTTTTCTAAATGAAAGGAGGGTACCTAAATGGAAAAAGAATCAATGCAACTCACTGACCATTTAGCAGAATTACGTAAACGCATTATTATTACTTTACTTATTTTTATATTAGCTCTGATTGGTTCTTTAATTTTTGTAGGAGATCTTTATCATTATTTAGTAAGGGATTTAGATGGTAAATTAGCTTTACTTGGTCCAGGGGATATCCTATGGGTTTATATGATCATTGCGACTGTCTTTGCCGTTGCTATTACGATTCCAGTAGCTGCCTATCAAGTTTGGAAGTTCATAAAACCAGCCCTATCAATTGAAGAACAACGAGCAACCTTAGGATTTATTCCAGGTTTATTTATCCTATTTCTTTTAGGTATATCATTTGGTTATTTTGTTCTATTCCCTTTAGTTCTCTCCTTTTTATTAGAAATAGCTGGGGACCAATTTGAAACATTCTTCACAGCAGAAAAGTATTTCCAATTCATGCTTCACCTAACACTACCATTTGGATTTTTATTTGAAATGCCTGCAGTCGTCATGTTCCTTACAAAACTAGGAATTGTAAATCCAAAAAAATTAGTAAAAGGCAGAAAGATTGCTTATTTTTTGCTCGTTGCCATCTCTGTATTAATTACACCACCTGACTTTATCTCGGATGTTTTAGTCATTATTCCTTTATTTATTCTATATGAATTAAGTATTTCTCTTAGCAAAATCGTTTATAGAAAACGTATTTCTGTCGAAGCTTCTGTTGTATAATAAGAGGAAAAAAATAAATAAAATATAAGATAAAGAGCCAAACCCAAGTTTGGCTCTTTACTATTTTTATCTTGTTGTTGCTTGCTTCCCTTGTTGAATCGCTTCTACTTCCTTAAGAGAAGGAGTTCCTTCCCAATCACCCTTAAATTGGGTTGCTAATGCGCCCATAATGTTTGCACGCTCAAGAGCAGCTGGAACAGTTGAAGCTAGCTTTTCCGGTTCAAATGGATGTTGCCCACTCAATAATACTGACAATAACCCGGCAGCAAAAGAGTCACCTGCTCCTACGGTATCCACAACAGACGATACTTTAAAAGCTTTTGCTTCCACTACTTGATCTTCATACATCGCCATTGAACCTCTCGTACCAAGCTTTAGAACGACGAGCTTAGGACCCAACTTTAAAAACTCTGTACAATATTGTTCCTCTGTATTCTCTCCTAACAGAAATTCAGCTTCATCAAGCCCTGGTAGGAAAACATCGCAATGAGGGATTAAGGATAACAGTGTATCTCTTGCTTTTTCCTCTGTCCAAAGCTTACGACGTAAGTTAGGATCAAATGATACAGTTAATCCAACTTCTCTCGCTTTTATCATGGCTTGCTTTATCATTTCCGTCGTATGTTCGCCAAGAGCTGGCGTGATTCCAGTTACATGTAAATGTCTTGCTGCTTGAAACCAGCTATCTTCAATATCATGGTTGGACAACTTACTAGCAGCCGAATGCTTACGATAATAATAAACATTTGGATCTCCATAGCCTTTTGATTCTTTGAAAAATACGGCTGTTGGAGCCTGTGTATCTCGTTTTACTTGTGAAACATCTACCCCTTCACCAGCTAATGTAGAAAGTATAAAATCTCCAAACGGATCCTGACCTACTCGACTAATCCACCTTGTTTTCATTCCTAAGCGGCTCAATCCAATTGCTACATTTGATTCTGCTCCGCCAACTGATTTCATGAATAGAGGAGCGTAATTGATGGTGCCTTCAGAAATTGCAGGCTGAAAAAGCACCATACTCTCTCCAATCGTCACAACATCAACATCCTGTAAGAAGTTCATATCCTTATACTCCTTCTCTTTTAGTGACAAATTGACGAGCAAGATCTGTGATTTCTTCAAATCTATGTTCTTTGATTAATGCGTTATTTACTAGATTCCCTCCTAATCCAACAGCAACAGCACCTGCTTGAAGGAAATCATTCATATTATTTAAGTTTACCCCGCCAGTCGCCATCATCGGAATATGGTTGATTGGTCCTCGAATATCCTTTAAATAATTTACGCCAAACGCTCCGATTGGAAACACTTTAACAGCCGTAGCTCCTGCTTGGTAAGCGCGAACAATTTCTGTCGGAGTAAGCGTTCCAGGCCAAACATCTACGTCTTGAGATACTCCTAAATCAATGACTCTTTCATCCAGATTAGGTGAAACTAAATATTCTGCCCCAGCGGATATCGCATCCTTGGCCATGCTTATGTCTAACACGGTTCCTGCCCCAACATGCATTTCATGACCAAATTGCTCTTTTATTTCTGTGATCATGTTTAAAGCACCCTCTGTATTAAGAGTAACCTCAACGAACTTAACTCCACCATTTAAAAGCGCTTCCGCAGTTTTCAAGCCTAAATCAGATGGTATTCCTCGGATAATTGCTACAATTTTTTCTTGTTTTAATAATTCAAGGTTATTCTTTTTCATTTCGACTCTCCACCTTATTTATTCATTTTTAGAAGAATTTAAAACTAACCTAATTTAAGATTCCTATTAAATCATGTCAATTGTCAATAGTTTAATTGAATAAAATCTTATTTCTATATAAACTCAAAGCTTAACTTTATTACCATTTCACACTTCGGTTCTTTTACCATAAAATCTAGCATTAGTAGTCTCTTTTTTTTCACCAGAGTGGTTGATGAACTCATTTTCTTTAACAATTAATTCAAGTTGACTATTGTCATAGATGATTCTAAGTTTTTGCTTGCCCTCAAGTGTGACTTCGTTCTTGTTTTCAATTACTTTAAGAACAGGAGTGATAAATCTCTCTACAATTGATTTAGGAGTCTCTAAGAATTGATAGGAATCTGATAAAATCAACTCTCGTTTTAAGCCCTTTCTCCTTAATTTCAATAAGTCCTGTCTCACTCGATACTGAGACAGGACTAACATCAATTATTTCAAATAAAAAACTTCTCTCAATGGATTAATAGGATTTGCCTCATTAAAATCAAAAGATCCTTCTACCATTTTTGACGTGATCTCATTCCAGCGATTACAAGCTTCACTCTTGGCAATATAATCAAAGGCAGCCTCCACGTCATCACATTCAAAGCAATAAAAAAACTGGTTACCATTTTGAAAAATCGAATAGTTTTTTATGCCTGCTTTCGAATGCTCTTCCATAATTTCCGGCCATGGATTCAAATGAAGTTCAACATATTCATCTAGCATTTCCTCTTTAATTTTCCATGTCCATGCAAACTTATTACTATTAAACATTCTATTTCCTCCTGAACTTATTTTCTTACTTACATTATATTATAGGATTATATTAATTTGGTTGGTATCTGAAAAACAGATTGTTATTTTTTCATTTGAAACTTGAACAACTGGAGGATCGGTCCACCAATATGGTTCTTCTAGTGGTACGTACCGTTCACACTAGCATGCGGAAAATTTGCACCGATTTTTTTACTCGTTCGTAATACCTTCTCATTTACCTTTTTTAAAGCTTCATTTACCCATTCTAGATTGTTAGACATACCTTCACCTTTTTCTTTACTAATCTTTCTGTTTTTATCTAGTATATACAAAAAGAAATATAAAATAGTGCTCTACTCTTATCCTAATCCATGGAAAAAGTATTTAGAGCACTATTCTTAAATCATGTTTCTATTATTTCAATTCATCCATTTTTACAGCATCCATATCTGTAAACGTATAGTTTTCACCAGCCATCGCCCAAATGAATGTGTAGTTACTCGTTCCTACCCCAGAGTGAATCGACCATGGAGGTGAAAGTACTGCTTGTTCATTTTGAACAACCAGGTGACGAGTTTCCGCTGGTTCACCCATAAAGTGGAATACTCTTGAATTTTGATCCATATCAAAATACAAATATACTTCCATTCGACGGTCATGAAGGTGAGCTGGCATCGTGTTCCACATATTGTTTGGTTCTAATAAGGTCATACCCATCATTAATTGACAACTTTGAATTCCATCAGCATGAATGTATTTATAAATCGTACGTTTATTTGATTCACTGTCAGATCCTAAATGAGTAGGTTCTGCATCTTCGATTGGAGCTTTTTTCGTTGGATATTGCTTATGTGCTGGAGACGATACGATATAAAACTTTGCTGGATCTGCAGCATTGCTGCTTTCAAATAATACTTCTCTATTCCCTAACCCCACATATAGGCAATCTCTCTTTTTTAATGGATATGCTTGCCCATCAACTAAAACTGTACCTTCAGCACCAATATTAATAATTCCAACTTCACGTCTTTCTAGAAAGTATTCTGTTTTAAGTGTTTCTTGATCCTCTAGTTTAAGTGCTTGACCTGTTGGAATAGCTCCACCTGTTACCACACGATCATAATGAGAATAAACCATGTTAATTTGCCCTTCAACAAATAGTGAATCTATTAAAAAATCACTGCGTAGTCTTTCAGTTGTATATGATTTAAAATCTGTTGGATTTGTTGCATGTCTTACTTCCATTATTTTTTCCCCTTTCGAATTTGAAGTATTTTTATACGAACATTCACAATGAATGTCATGAACTCATCCATCCACCATCAACACATAAAATATGTCCATTTACATAACTAGAAGCATCTGAAGCTAAAAATACGACCGCCCCTTTTAAGTCTTCAGGTGTGCCCCAACGACCTTGAGGAATTCTTGATGTGATATACTCGTTACGCTCTTTATTCGCACGAAGCTGAGCCGTATTATCGGTTTCCATATAGCCAGGAGCTATAGCGTTTACATTTACACCTCTACTTGACCATTCATTTGCGAGAGACTTTGTTAAACCTGCGACTGCATGTTTACTTGCTGTATAAGCTGGCACTCTTAATCCACCTTGGAAAGATAGCATTGAAGCTACATTTATGATCTTACCTGCTCCATTTTCAAGCATGTGCTTTCCAACCTCTCTACATAATTGGAAAACAGAATGTTGATTTACATTAATAACCTCATACCAATCCTCATCTGAGAAGTTCTCTGCATCTGAACGGCGAATAATTCCAGCGTTATTTATTAAAATATCAATCTTATTTGTTAAGGATAATGTCTCTGTAACAAGCTGTGCCGCTGCTCCTTCTTTTGATAAATCGATCTTTAAATCATGAAAAGTACCGCCAATTGATTCTATTTTTTGACGAGTATCTGACATCTCACTAATTCCAGCCCCAATAACAACTGCTCCTGCTTCAGCAAGACCAACCGCCATTCCTTGCCCTAATCCGCGGCTTGCGCCAGTTATTAAAGCAACTTTTCCTTTTAGAGAAAAAAGCGATTCCATTTTCATCCCACCCTTAGTGTATATTTGTTTAT
>JBEQAC010000071.1:0-14279 GCA_041640535.1 Bacillaceae bacterium | reverse complement strand
TTTGCACCTTCTTATGTATCTTTCTTTTGATTTTATCAGATTGTCCTTTTAATTTAAAGAAATATCCCTACTCACTTAATTGTTTTGAAAATCATATCTATGTTTTCTAACACATATAATGGACAAGGAATGCATTTTGGAGGGATTAGGATGTGTCGGACAATCTACCATATAGATAAAGAAGAGGTCATCACATAAATGATGACCAAATCTATAGTAAATCTAGTATTTATTTTTATAGGGGCTGTATTACAAGGGATTGCCATGTCAGTGTTTCTTTTCCCACATAACATTCCATCTGGTGGCGCAGCTGGTTTAGCCATTATCTTAAATCATTGGGTACACTTTCCGCTAGGTTTTTCACTGTGGTTAGTAAACTTTGCTTTTCTTATTTTAGCCCTTCAATATTTTGGCTATACATGGACAATCCGAACAATGCTATCTGTGACTATCACTTCCGTAACTGTTACATTGATCACATCAACAATCGTTGTTCATCATTCTATTTTATTTTTAGATATGATTATTGGAAGTGCTTTATTTGGACTAGGTGTAGGATTATTGATCAGAAACGGCGCTTCAAGTGGAGGAATGGTCATCCCTGCTTTAATGATAGCAAATCATTACAATTGGTCTCCTGGCAGAGTCATGCTTTGGATTAATTTTTTAATCTTTTTATTAACAGCAACTGTGATTGATTTAAAGATTGTTATTTATGCCATTGTTTGTCAATCTATTTCCACAAATATCATTGATTTTATTTATCACCTAAAGGTTCCTTCGGTCTTAACTCCTACTTTTAGCTGGAGGAAAAAGTAAAGCCATTGATTATGAAGATTAAAAGGATAATACACTATGATCATCTAAATATTGAATGATAATATTAACAGAATCCATAATGGTATACATGTCAGTTTCGATGACTAATTCGGGAGAGATTGGCTCTTCATATGGCGAACCAATCCCGGTGAAATCTGTAATAAGTCCTTCCCTTGCTTTTTGGTATAATCCTTTTGGATCACGACTTTCACAGATTTCTAGTGGACATTTTACATAAATTTCAATAAATTCACCTTCATTAAATAGACTTCTAACCATATTACGATCTTCTTGAAATGGGGAGATAAAGGCGGTTGTTACAATTTGGCCACTGTCTACAAATAATTTAGAGACTTCACCGATTCTTCGAATATTTTCCTGGCGATCCCGTTTATTAAATCCTAGTCCTTTGTTTAATCCATGCCTTATGTTATCGCCATCTAGTACATAGCTATGAACGCCTAATTCATAGAGTCTTTGGTCAACTGCATTGGCAAGAGAGGATTTTCCGGAACCTGATAATCCAGTAAACCAAAGAACACAACTTTTATGCTTATTTAAACGGTGTCGATCGCTTTTGGTAATTACTTGTTTATGCCAAATAATATTTTCTTTTGATTTCATTCTCTTCACCCTTTAAATCTTTGTAAATGTCTTTTGAAGACCTTTTATTAAAACTTCTATTACTTCAGGTCGACTGAATTCTTTTGGTGGAACTTCGCCGTTTTTTAGCATCTCTCTTACTTTTGTTCCTGATAAAATGACATGATCTTCCTGACTATGAGGACATGTCTTGGAAGATGCCATGTTTTCACATTTTAAGCAATAAAAACTATGCTCGAAAAATAATGGGGTAATCCCTAGTTGTTCCTCGGAAAATTGGCCAAAAATAAGCTGTGCATCATACGTTCCATAATAATTCCCTACTCCTGCATGATCTCGCCCAACAATAAAATGTGTACAACCATAGTTTTTACGAACAAGAGCATGAAATATAGCTTCTCGGGGACCAGCGTATCTCATCGCAGCAGGAAATACGGATAAAAACACTCTATTCTTGGGGTAATATTTTTGAAGCAATACCAAGTAACTTTCCATTCTAATATCACTTGGTATATCATCTGATTTTGTCTCACCCACTAGAGGGTTTAAAAAGAGACCATCCACTGTCTCCAGAGCAGTCTTTTGTATATATTCATGGGCACGATGGACAGGATTTCTTGTTTGAAACCCAACAATCCTCTTCCAGCCCAATCGCTGGAAGACTTCTCTCGTCTGTATAGGATCTAAATAATATTCCTTAAATTTCTCCTTCACAGGACGATTAACCATGATTATAGGTCCAGCTACATAGACATTTGCTCTTGAGAAGAGCTTCGCTACTCCCGGATGGGCTTTATCGGTTGTTTTAAATACTTTAAATGCTTCGACCTCTTTATTTGGTCGATATATTTCTGTTACTTGAATAACACCGTAGACAACACCATTTTTTACTAACTTTACTTCTTCTCCTACCTCAAACGTTCTAGCAATTCCTTCATCAACTGGTAGTGTAATCGGAATCGACCATACTTCACCTGTAGATAATTTCATATGCTGAAGAACATTTTCATAATCCTTTTTCCCAATAAATCCTGTTAAAGGACTATATGCTCCAATTGCAATTAATTCTAAATCACTTAAAGAAATTTCATCTAGCTCAATCTGTTGTAGTCCAGGGTTAACTTTATAATCAGTTTGAACCCTGTTGATTAATTCTCCACCATGTGGTTTACTAAACGTCACAATGAAAACCTCCAACTCTAATTCCTTGTGGCATTGACTCCTAGTTTATATGGAGACCACATTCTGTTTTTTCGTGATTTGCCCATCTCCCGGATCGTAAGTTATCATCAAAAACTTGTTGCGTACAAGGTTCACAACCTATGCTTGGATAGTTATTATCATGAAGTTCATTATAAGGAAGATTATTTAAGTGAATATAGGTCCATACATCATCCCATGACCAATGAATGAGAGGGCATACTTTCACTAATTGAAATTTCTGATCCTTATTAATAAATTCAAGATTTCTTCTCGCTGATGATTGATCCCTTCTTAATCCAGAAATCCATGCCCTCTTATTCGATAATACCTCTATTAATGGCTGAACTTTTCGAAGCTGGCAGCATAAATTTGGATTACTTCTCCATAATTTGTTTCCATATCTCTCGTTTTGCTGTAAAAGTGTTAAATCCGGCCTTTTTAAGACAATGTTTAAAGAAGGATATCGCGCCTTCATCTTTTCGATAAGAATATAGGTTGCCGTGAAATGAAGGCCAGTGTCCAAAAACACAACTGTTGCATCTTTTTTTATCTTGTAAATTAAATCAATTAACACAATTCCTTCCGCACCAAAACTACAAGCATAGACAATTTCATCATCCTTATAAGTGGCATAGGCCCATTTAAGGACTTGCACATAATCTTTTAATGTCTGGTTAAGATGGTCGATTTTCTCTTGGCTCCATGTTTCATAGGTTAATAAATCTTCCAATTGATTGCCTCCCTTCATGCATTCCAGTTGCATAACTTGTTGTCTCCGAAAAATCTAAAAGTGTTAAGCTATTATTGTCAAGATGAAATGTATTCATATCGTCAATTGATCTTACTTTTGTAATAGAAATGATTCCACGTATCCAGGAACCATGGCCAAATATTAAGATTCTAGAATGATTTTTGTACTTACTTAAGAATGTAAGAATTCGTTGTTCAAACCCTACTAACGATTCCCCTAAATTTAGGTCTCTGGGACTTTTAATCCATGTATTTCCACACTCTTTTATTAGTAAAGATTTTTCTTTCCCTTCAAATTTTCCAAAGTTTAATTCATCTAAGAGAGGTTCGATTGTATATTCGTTATAGCCGTATGCCTTGGCAGTCTCTTGTGTACGAGTTAATGTGCTTGTTAACACAAGTTCAACTGGTTCAAATTTTTTTAATTGTCGTTTGTTATGAACAATTTCTTCTTTTACCTTTTGACGTATAGGAAGAATACTAATATCTTTTGTTCCTTGTAATAGACCTTTTTGATTCCATATCGTTGGCAAATGTCTTATAAGAGCGATCTGCATTGAACATCCTCCAAATAAAATGTTTCGCTTCGTAATCCTTTTCTTTGTGCCTCAAGAATTAACACATCCTGTAACTTAACATTACCGAGGTTCACATTCGTACCAAAGGCATTAATAAAATACATTTGGCTTTTTGGTGTAGGTGCTTCAAAGATAATTCTGTTAATGTCAACATCTTTCGTCATTTCGACGATTAATGACTGTTTAATTTTCCCACTACTATCATAAATTCCTGCAGTACCAGAATCTCTACCCTCAGTAATGACATATTCGCAGCCAGCATTAAGCAACATCTCGATTTCAGCCTTCCACTGTGAAATCGGGATATCCTTTTGGTCATCTTTGGAACCAACTTCTCCGACAACAAAGAAGTCAGTTTTTAACTGTTCAATTAAGGCCAGTCTTTTTTGAAGTGGAATATCCAAGGTGCCATTAGATATTTCAATCCACTCAATCCCCAGTGACTTCAGTAAATCTACGTATTCACTTATTTTATTTTGGTAGTAACATTTCTCAAATAAAGTTCCGCCAAAATAAGGTTTAACATTATATTCTTTATATAGTTTTACTTTTTCTTTTATGTTAGGTGTTACATATGCACAACCAATCCCAATTTTTGCAATATCAATCATGTAATGAAAGTCATCCAATATATCCTTTAGTTGACCTATTGGAGTTCCAAAATCTGCGATTGAAGTTATACCAAAGGATCTATTTTTTTGCGTTCTAGTTGGTAAATCCAAAAACTCCATCGTGACATACGCCTCCTTTACTTTACAGTTGCATGTTATTCAAAATAAAAGATTTGGTGTCTACATTGGGCTATTCCCGCCATACTAATAAAATTGCAAAAAAATAATTCGTATAATTTTGAAGCTAAATTACAGAAATTACAAGTATGAGTAAAAAATAATTGAAGAATAGACTCATCTTATTAACGGTAAAATACTGTTGTATTTAAATAATCTTCTTTAAGGAGTTGCAAGTTACTTGTCTAGTCAGAAAAACACAGGAATGACGATAGTAGCGATTGGTTCAATTCCTCTTATCCTCGTATTAGGGAATTCGATGTTAATACCAGTATTACCAGAAATGCAAAAGGAACTAGGTATCAGTCAATTTCAAGTCAGTTTAGTAATCACAGTTTTTTCAGTGGCTGCCGCTATTTCTATCCCTATACTTGGGTATTTTTCTGATCGCCTTTCCAGAAAAGCAATCATTATTCCTGCACTAATAACCTATGGACTTGGAGGATTATTAGCAGGCTTGGCTACAACTTTCTTTGCAAATCCATATATGTGGATTATGATAGGCCGTGTCATGCAAGGGATAGGTGCAGCCGGTACAGCTCCCATTGCAATGGCACTTACAGGTGATTTATATAAGGGTGGACAACAAAGTAAAGTTTTGGGTCTAGTAGAAGCTTCTAATGGATTTGGAAAGGTAATTTCTCCAATTATCGGCTCCTTATTAGCCATATTGTTTTGGTATGCGGCCTTTTATGCATTCCCGATTTTCTGTCTCATTTCAATATTACTCACAATTTTTTTTGTGAAGGAAAAAAAACAGAAAAAGGAACCGCCCCCATTTAGCAAGTATGCAAAAGGTTTAATTACAGTCTTTAAAAACGAAGGAAGATGGCTGTTTACAGCCTATTTAGCTGGTCCCACCTGCTTATTTACTTTATTCGGAATTTTATTCTATTTATCAGATGTCCTTGAAATAGAATATGCAATCGATGGAGTTTTAAAAGGTGCCATTCTTGCAATTCCTTTGTTATTTATGACCACAACTTCATATATCACGGGTAGTAAAATTGGAAAAAATATGCCCCTCATGAAGAAACTCATTGTGATCGGTTTAATTATGATGACTGTATCTTTCTCAACCTTAATATTTTTTGAAAGCCTTGTACCATTTATTTCAATATTAGTTATAAGTAGTGTAGGAACTGGTTTGGTTCTACCTTGTATCAATAGCTTTATCACTGGTTCTGTTGATGCAGAGAAAAGAGGTTTTGTGACTTCGCTATACGGTTCCGTTCGATTTTTAGGAGTTGCAATAGGTCCCCCCGTTTTCGGCTGGTTAATGGCATGGAGTCGAACAGGAATGTTCTTAGCAACTGCTACATTAACTTTAGTTGTAGGCTTGTTAGTCATGATGCTAATCCGTGTACAAAAGAAAAAACCAAGTGAAAGTACGAATGATTCACTGTTTAATAAACTTCAATTAACGTAGACTTAATAGGAGGTCAGACCATTGCAGATTTTTTTATCACCAGAATTAATTACACCCGAATTTCAAATCATCAATATAATCAATCAAAATGAAAAAGCAATCGGCTATGTGACATTTTTATTTGATGAGAAAAAAATGTATGTATACGGTGTTTGTGAAGAAGAAGGGGTAAGTGAAGATTTTAAAGACTTAATCAAACCCTATATCCAAGGGATGGCAAAAGCAAAACCAGAATTAGATGTCATGTCCTATATTTCCATTGGTGGAAAAAAACTTGAAATAGGGGAAGAAAAAGAAGAAAAATAAAACAAAAGGGATGGAACATGCAAGAGTTTCATGTTCCATCCCTTTTTAATTTATAATGATGGTAAAGATATGATGAAAGTTGTTCCATGATTTTTTTCACTTTGAACTTCGATTCTGCCTTTCATCCGTTCAATAATTTGATAACACACCATTAACCCTATTCCAGTCCCCTTTTCTTTTAGTGAATAAAAAGGGGTACCTAATCTTCCTAACTCATCACTTGACATACCAATGCCAGTATCTGAAATACTAAAAATGATTTCGTCATCTTGACTTATTAAAGAAATGGTTAATTGCCCATCCTCCTTCATTGCCTCGATCGCATTTTTCATAATATTAAGTAGAACTTGTTTTAATTCAGATTTATTTCCTCTTACAAAGTAATCCCCATCAATCAACAAATGAATCGATATTTTACTTGTTAAAATGGCATAAGAGGTAATAAGGTCTGTAACAGTTCTAACGATTTCACTGCAATTTATGACTTCAGTATCTTCAATATCAGGTTTTGCCATAGACAAGTAATCATTGATGATGGTTTCCGCACGATTCATCTCTGATATCATAAGCTGAATGTATTCTTTCTCCTCTACACTCATAATTTCCTTCGAGGAAAAAATTTGTAGAAATCCTTTAACAACTGTCATTGGATTTCGAATCTCATGAGCCACTGATGCTGCCAGCTGCCCTATCGCATTCATCCGTTCCGCTCGTTGTAATTCCAGTTGTAATTTTCTTTCATGGATAATATGCTCCATATCCCCTATTGCTTTTTCAAAACCTTGCAGCTCATGTGTATCAGAATAATTGCGACCAAATTGTTCAGAAGTAGCTTCAAGTCGTTCAAATAACTGTTGCAATTGTCCAGTCATCTCATTAAATTTTAGGCTTAATTCTGCAATTTCCTTATCCTTTGCTTGTTTTAGCTTTATTTTAAAATTCCCTTTACTTACTTCATGGATCCCTGTAAAAAGCTCCTTTAAGGGCGCCATGACTTTCTTAAGCCCCATCATCTGAATGATGAAGGTAATAATTAAAATGATAAAACAAGACAGTAAAAGGGATAATAAAAGATCGATTTGATAATGATATAAAAAACTCGCATCTATACTTACACCAAGTACAGCAATTACTTCTCCAGTCATTTCATTAAAAATTGGGGAAAACGCAGTAATCCAAGTACCAAACTCGTCTTGATAAATATCCGTGTAAGAACTTACTTTATTTTCAACAGTATTTGAAAAAGCTATATAGAACTCATCGCTTGCCACATACTGTGAAGCTTGACCAAACCCTTTATCTAAAAGAATTTGAGGAGTAGCGATTGGTTTGAATCGTTTATCGTTTGGAATGTGACCAGGAAATAAATATCCCTGGGTATAAGTAGAATGTTTTTCATCAATTTTATTTAGTAAATACGACAACTTTCTAACAGCAAAATCCTCATCAGAAGTAGCGATGTTTGCTTGCTCAATATCATATAATGACATCGTTGTTTTCCAGAGATTCGCCACACTCACAACTTGATCTGATAAAAGTTGTTTAGTAGCATTTGTTTGTAACCGGAAGCTAATTAATACAGTCATTAAACCAACAATTAAAACTGCCAATGTAGAAATAATAATGGTTTTTTTAAAAAAACTTAAATTGCGTATACGATTAATCATTGGCCTTCCTCAAATCCTATAATTTATCAAGTCACCTTATACAAATATTCGACTCCTTCTAGCATTATTCCTGTTTATTTACAATAAATCGATAAAAAATAAACGTAAAAACCATCCAACTTATATATTGGATGGCATCTTTCCACTTATTCTACATAATACATAAATCCAATTGCCCCCGGACCAGCGTGTGTACTTATAACAGGGGTTGTATCTTCAATATCCACATTTTCAACATCCGTTACATTTTGAATAGATTCCTTAATTTTTATTGCCAGTTCTAGAGCATCTGCATGAACGATTCCAACACCCTTAATGACTTTCCCTTTCGTGTCCGTAACAAATTGATTCGTTAAGTATTTAATAATTTGGGTTTGACTTCTCGCCTTAGAAACAGGTGTATATACACCATCTGCTAATGAAGCAATTGGTTTAATATTGAGCAGAGATCCTATTAAGGCCTTCCCTCTTCCAATTCTTCCCCCTTTAACTAAGTTTTCTAATGTGTCAACTACCACAAATAAATATGTATTTTCTCTTATCTCATCCAATTTCTTAACTATCTCGTCTTTACCTAGGCCTTTTTCAGCCATTTCCGCAGCTTCAATTACTTGGAAGCTTAACGCTTTTGAAATAAACTTTGAATCAACAACCGTTACTTTCGTTTTTGTAATTTGAGCTGCACTCTCAGCAGAACTAACGGTTCCACTCATGCCTCTTGTCATGTGTATTGAAATAACTTCACTACCATCCTCGCCTAAACGATCATATACTTCAACAAACTGACCAACTGCCGGTTGAGAACTTTTTGGCAGCTCACTTGAGTGTTTCATTTTTTCAATAAATTCCATTGGTGAAATGTCTACACGATCAAGGTAGGTTTCACCATTAATTGAAATCGATAGAGGTACAATTTCAATATTATATTGATTCGCTAATGCCTGAGGCATGTCTACAGTTGAATCTGTGACAATTTTTACTTTTTTCATTTATTCACTTCCCTATTAAGCCTTGTCTATTATTATACAGTTAATCCCTTTGTAAGAAAACATCAGGATATGTCGAATCCATGTTTATTCGTTTCTCATTTAATATCATTTACATTATTTTAGCTGAAACATACAAAAAAATAGTCTTTCGCGACCGAAAGACTAAATGTTTAAAAATTATTAAGCATTGTGCTTCAATATTTCTGTATTGAAAAGTTGCTCATAATCCTTCCATTTCATTACTCTTTTTAGGTGTTCTTTGAACGAATAGATCTTGTTAGGATTTTGATGAGCATAAATCTTGGAAATAAATGATTGTAATCGAATACCGAGCATAAAGTGATACGAATTGCTTTCTTCCACGAACGGAATATCCACGATCTTAACCTTCTGTCCATTTACATGTTTGAACTCTAGGCTTTTGTATAGCAAAATATCAATCCTCTTTTTTACCCGTTTCCTTAATTATACCTTAGAATCCTCGTAAAGTCTGTCTAATTATGTAGACAGTAAACTTTTTGTGCGAATACCTAAATTGACCTTAAATAAGTAAATTAAATAGGTTGCTCTCTTTATTCACTTCGGTATAAGGAAATCCTTTTTTAATCATTCTCTCGATTAATTTGTGATAATCGTCTCTATGCTTTAATTCAATTCCCACTAAAGCTGGACCATTATCTTTATTATTTTTTTTCGTATACTCAAAACGAGAGATATCATCTGTTGGTCCTAAGACTTCGTCAAGAAACTCTCTTAAAGCTCCCGCTCTTTGTGGGAAATTCACGATAAAGTAATATTGCAGTCCCTCATAAATCATAGAGCGTTCTTTTATTTCTTGCATTCTTCCGATATCATTGTTGCCTCCACTTAGGATACATACAACCGTTTTTCCTCGAATTTCTTCTTTATAGAAATCTAGCGCTGCAATTGATAGAGCTCCTGCTGGCTCAGCGACAATAGCGTTTTCGTTGTATAAATCTAAAATTGTCGTACAGACCTTACCTTCTGGGACTAAAATAATGTCATCTAGTGTACTTTTACAAATCTCAAATGTCTTTTCACCGACTGTTTTAACTGCTGCACCGTCAACAAACTTATCAATATGATCTAATGAAATTAATTTATCCTCCGAAAATGAGCTTTTCATACTCGGTGCTCCCGCTGGCTCTATACCTACAATTTTAGTAGATGGGGAAATACTCTTCAAATATGTGCTAATTCCTGAAATTAGTCCACCACCGCCAATGCTTGCGAACACAAAGTCGATTGTATCATCACAGTCATTGAGAATTTCTACAGCGACAGTTCCCTGTCCAGCAATCACATCAACATCGTCAAACGGATGAATAAACGCTCGTTTTTCCTGTTCACTACATTTGATTGCCTCTATATATGAATCATCAAATGTATCACCAACTAGGATAATTTCTACATAATCTCTTCCAAAAAATTCAACTTGTGAGACCTTTTGTCTTGGAGTTGTGGATGGCATATAAATTTTGCCTTGTATCTTTAAAGCTCTACAAGAATAAGCAACGCCTTGTGCATGGTTTCCAGCACTCGCACATACTACTCCATTTTGTAGTTCTTCTTTTGTTAAATTCTTAATTCGATTGTACGCACCTCGGATTTTAAAAGATCGGACAACCTGTAAGTCCTCACGCTTTATTAATAAATTACATTGATACCTTTCGGATAATAAGTCGTTCCTTTGCAAAGGTGTGTGGTTTACAACGTCTTTCACCGTTTGGTTGGCTCTAATGATATCTTCAACATGAATCATAGTAGACGTTTGTTTTACTTGCTGTGTCATAAAATCCACCCATTTCCTTTCATTTAATTTATGTCACTACAGCGATGCAGTTCTATTAATTTGTAAATTATAACATGAAACTGAAAAAAATAGATAAAATTTTTTCAATATTTATTCATTTTTAATTTCCATTGCAATATTAATAAAGAAAGGAATTATAGCATATATACAGTCAAATTGAAAAGAATACAGGGTATAACAAATTCTATTATTAAGGGAGGAAAAAAGGTGGAATACAGTTTACTCGCATATGATGGCGCATTTCCTTGTGAAGTCACAATTGATGAGGATAATGGCAGATATATGATTAGAAAGGCAGATACGAGCGGTGAAGTGTTTAATGGAGCATTAGAATTGATACAATGGGTAAAGACAAACTGGAAACCAGAGGATTTCCGCAACCCTAGTGAATATCAAGAGTTTCTTAAAGAAATTGAACAATATAATAGCTAATCATTCAAATCCATTAGAGGATATCTCAATGGATTTTCTTTTTGTTTGGAAAGATTTCACAAAACACTCCGGGATTTGTTAAGGTTTTTTTAAAATCTATGTTATAATTAGTTCTTATCAGAAATCGAATAATATAAGGTTGTGATCATAAATGGCAAATACTCATGTTTTTACAAAAGGTGAAGAAATTGCAAATTCAATCATACATGGAATAGGTGCATTACTGAGTATTGCTGCACTTGTTATTTTAATTGTGCATGCCTCTATTCACGGTACAGCGTGGCACGTAGTGAGCTTTACCCTATTCGGAGTGACGATGGTTCTTCTTTATTTCAGTTCAACCCTTGTTCACGCATTTCCTGAAGGAAAAGTAAAGGATTTGTTTGAGATCTTTGATCATTCAGCCATCTATTTCTTTATCGCTGGGACGTACACTCCATTTCTTTTTATTGCCGTAAAAGGTTGGATCGGCTGGACTTTGTTTGGGATTGTTTGGGGCCTTGCCATTGGAGGAACGGTATTTAAAAGTTTCTTTGTAAAAAAATTTCTACACGTATCAACACTTTTATACATTGTTCTCGGTTGGTTAATTGTTTTTGCCTGGGGTTCCATTGTCGATAATGTACATCCAACTGGAATTGTACTGTTAGTAACTGGTGGTGTTCTTTACACATTAGGATCCATCTTCTATGTATGGAGAGGCTTCAAGTTCCACCATGCAGTCTGGCATTTATTTGTCTTAGCAGGATCTATTACACATTTCTTCTCAGTTTTATATCTTGTCTAAAAACAATCAAAAAAAAATCAGTGGATTTCCACTGATTTTTTATTTTTAGTTTGCTCTTGTGTACACACTGAAATAGTAATCATATGGATTCTTTTCATCTTTAATCCCCTTTTCTTTATGAAGGAGGACCCACTCTTTTTGATGGATTTCAGGAAAAAACGTATCTCCTTCAAATGCCTCATCAATTTCAGTAATATATAATTTATCTGCAAAGGGTAAGATTTCTTTAAAAATCTCTGAGCCCCCAATGACAAATAACTCTTGTTCTTTGTCATTGTTGTTAAGTTTTATAATTTCTTCGATTGAATGAATGACCTTGCAACCTTCCATCGTAAAAGCAGGATTACGAGTGACAATAATGTTTTCCCGTCCAGGTAACGGACGACCAATGGAATCATATGTTTTTCTTCCCATTACAATTGGATGACCCATTGTTACTTGTTTGAAGTAAGCAAGATCTGCTGGTAAATGCCATGGAAGTTGATTATCCCTTCCAATCAAATTATTTTGATCCATTGCTACTAGTAATGAAATCATACACTTTCACTTCCCTTAAAAAATGAACCCGAGTTACTAATTTCTTGGGTTTTTATATATTTTCAATTTTACACAGATATAGGTGCTTTAATTGTGGGATGAGGGTCATATCCTTCAATTTCAATATCATCCATATCAAATTCAAATACTGATTTTACATCTTGATTAAGTTTCAGTTTTGGAAAATGTCTTGGTTCCCGACTGAGTTGAGTATTGACTTGTTCAATATGATTTAAGTAAATATGAGCATCACCAAATGTATGTACAAAATCCCCAACTTTTAAACCACATTCATGCGCTATTAAATGTGTAAGTAATGCATAGCTTGAAATATTAAAAGGAACCCCCAAAAAAATATCAGCCGACACTATATTCGATTAAGTTCGCTACACTTAATCCGCTCTTTCTTGAGCTGCTACATGTTTCCATGTAGATTAGACCATATCTCCATCCTAGTTGGATGCTCCCCGTTTCGGATATCAATCACTTATATCCTACGAACAATCACGTTCTGGTCGTTGCACCTTCCTAATAAATAGGCTTGGCTCAGGATTGTCCACAACCATAGGAAATAAATTCCTATGTTGTTTTGGATGTCCCCTGAATTAGAGGAGTTTTTCAATACGGATTTCTCCGTAAGGGCGCTCAATTGTTAACGCTGATATAATTGACAACTTAATTTGCCATCCGCAACATAAAATTGAAAAAGTGTATGACATGGCGGCAAAAGTGCCTCACCATGAGAGAATTGATTGGCATTCCAACTTACAACTAAATGTCTACGGCTATCAGGATTGGTTTTGATTTGGTCAATGGCATCCTTTAATTGGTCGGTTGATCCATAAGGTCCTTGGAAACTCCTCCACTGCGCTCCATAAGCTGCTGGGCCAATTGACCCCCATTTTTCTGCAAATTCATCATCTTTTAAAATTCGATTACAGAACTTACCCATTTCCTCTTTATAAATTTTTGCAAACTCATCATCGTGTTGCGCTCGATGGGCAAAATTAGTCATATCTGGACCATGATATTCGGCAGATTCCACATACTTTTTAAATGGCCACTCATCCCAAATATGATTGTTGTGTTCTAGCAAAAATCTAATATTTGTATCACCTTTAATGAACCACAATAGTTCACTAGCAACTAGGCGAAAAGGAACTCTTTTAGTAGTTAATAAAGGGAACCCTTTACTTAAGTCAAATCTCATTTGGTAACCAAATACCGAAATCGTTCCTGTTCCAGTTCTATCATCTTTTTTAAAACCAAAATCAAGAACATGACGACACATATCTAAGTATGCATATTCTGGATGTTTCAAAAAACCACTCCTTATTTCTTCAATAATATCATGCTAATAAGTCCTCATTCCTACACCTAAATTTAATATACTGTTACTCTATAGGCAAGGTTTTTATTAAACCTTCTAAAAATGAATATGTTTTAGGAGCGTCTACTTGCATCTTTGTTTTCGTTTCGTTATTTAAGTAATAATATACAAAGCTTTCGGCAAAGTATTCTTCTGGATAATAGATAAAGTAATTACGGTTTGGAAAT